>QHUV01000005.1 GCA_003222065.1 Gemmatimonadota bacterium
AAAGAGGTGATCGAGCGGGGAATGGTGCTCGCGAAGCCGGGCTCGATTCCTCCGCACACCAAGTTCGAGGCCGAGGTATACGTCCTCACGAAGGAGGAGGGCGGCCGCCATACGCCTTTTTTCAAGGGCTATCGTCCGCAGTTTTATTTCCGCACCACTGACGTGACGGGGAACGTGGAATTGCCGGCGGGCACGGAGATGGTCATGCCCGGCGACAACATCCAAATGACGATCGAGCTGATCACGCCGATCGCCATGGAAGAGCAGCTCCGCTTCGCCATCCGCGAGGGTGGACGAACGGTAGGCGCCGGCGTTGTTACGAAGATCCTCAAGTGAGACGAGGCGATAGGTGCTCGGTGCTAGGTGCTAGGGAACATCCCGGCAACCGACGCGCCTATCGCCTATCACCTAACACCTAACACCCAGGCCAATGGCTGGCAGAATTCGAATTCGCCTCAAGGCGTTCGATCACGCGGTAATCGATCAGGCATCGGCGGACATCGTGCGAACGGCAGAGAAGACCGGAGCGCAAGTGTCCGGTCCCATTCCGCTGCCGACCAAGACGCAGCGGTGGACGGTACTCCGTTCGCCGCACGTCGACAAGAAGTCCCGCGAGCAGTTCGAGCTGAAGACCCACAAGCGTGTCATCGACATCCTCGACTCGCGCGCGCAGACGGTGGATGCACTCACGAAGCTCGATCTGCCGGCTGGCGTCGACGTCGAGATCAAAGTGGAATGAGGCAGGTGATAGATGATAGGTGCGAAGTGCTAGCGGTTCATTCCAAGCACCTAACACCCAGCACCTAGCACCTCAACCAAGACATTCATGATTGGCATAATTGGTAGAAAGCTGGGCATGACCCAGATCTTCAACGAGAACGGCGAGCAGGTGCCGTGCACGGTCATCGAGGCCGAGCCGAATCCGGTGCTCACCGTGACCGACAAAGCCAAAGCCGGATTCGCCGCGGTGCAGCTCGGCTTCGAGCAGCAGCGGACAGCGCGCGACGACGGCGAAGGCTCGCGCACGCCGCGCGGGCGTCGGGCGACGCGCGCGGAGCTCGGCCACGCCAAGAAGGCGGGCCTCGACTACGCGCCCCGTGCGCTGCGCAGCTTCCGGCTCGACGAGCCGGGCAATGCGAAGATCGAGATCCCCGCGTACAACGTCGGTGACATGGTGAAGGTCGACGTGTTTGCGGCCGGCGAGATCGTGAAGGTGATGGGCACCACGAAAGGCCGTGGGTTTCAAGGCGTCGTGAAGCGGCATGGGTTCCACGGCGGACCGAATACGCACGGCAACACGCGTCACCGGAAGCCCGGCTCCGTTGGACCGGGCACGGATCCGTCGCGCGTCATCAAGGGCAAGAAGATGCCGGGCCAGTATGGCGCGGAGCAACACACGCAAATCGGACTGCGCGTCGAGAAGGTCGACGCGGAGCGCAACCTGATCTACGTCCGCGGCTCGGTGGCTGGGCCGACGAACGGGATCGTCCTCGTCGAGAAGCAGGCGTAAGGAACAGGTCGAACGAGCATGGCTGAGAACACGACATTCCAGGCGGCCGCGTACACGGCGCAAGGGGCGGAACGCGATAGCGTGACGCTACCGGCGACGCTATTCGATGGCACCGTGAACATGCCGGTGATGCATCAGGCGGTGAAGGCGTTCCTCGCCAACCAGCGCCAGGGCAACGCGTCAACCAAGATTCGCAAATACGTAACGGGCGGTAACCAGAAGCCGTGGAAGCAGAAGGGCACCGGCCGCGCGCGACAGGGCTCGATTCGCGCGCCGCAGTGGGTCGGCGGCGGCACGGTGTTCGGGCCGATTCCGCGGAGCTACGCGCAGTACGTACCGCGTCAGGTGCGGCAGCTCGCGCGCAAAAGCGCGTTCAACGCGCGGGCGCGGGAGAACGCGATCTCCATCATCGACGGATTCGCGTTCGACACGCCGAAGACAAAGGCGCTGCTCGATCTGATAACGCGCCTCGGCGTGGCAGATCAAAAGGTGCTCATTCTCACCGACGGCGTGAAGACGAACGTGTTTCTGAGCGGTCGCAATCTGCCGCGGGTGCACGTGATGCCGTACAGTGACGTGTCGACCTACCACATCCTCTGGTCCGACGTCGTGCTCATCGAAGCCGGCGCGCTCGGGTCACCGCTCGAGGCGGCGCCGGAGACCGAGGACGCAACGGAAGGCGCGGCGCGTCCGAAGCGCTCGGCGGATGCGGCGCGCGGCGCGCGAAAGGCGGCGTCCAAAGCCGGTGCCAAGAAGGCGGCGACGCGCGGCGCGGCGAAGAAGTCGACCGCCAAGCGGCCGACCGCAAAAAAGGCCGCCGCCAAGAAGACGGCGTCGAAGTCGACCAAGAAGAAGGGGAAGTAACCGATGCCTACTCTCCACGAGACGATCGTTAGGCCGCTGATCACGGAGAAGAGCTCCACCGCGTACCAGGACCGTGTCGAGTACACCTTCGAGGTGCATCCGTTGGCGTCGAAGCCGCAGATTCGCGCGGCGATCGAGAAGCTCTTCGGCGTGCGCGTCCAGGGTGTGTGGACCTCGAACCATCGCGGGAAAGTGAAGCGGCTTGGCAAGACGGCGGGCCGCCGTCCCAACTGGAAGAAGGCGATCGTGAAGCTCGCTCCGGGCGACTCGATCCCGATCTTCGAAGGCTGAGGAACACAGGATGCCGATTCGTCAGTTCAGACCGATCACTTCGAGCTCGCGCTTCCGTTCCGTCGCGGATTTCTCGGAGATCACGCGCACGGAGCCGGAAAAGTCGCTCGTCGAGCCGTTGAAGAAGAGCGGTGGACGTGATAACCACGGCCACATTGCGATGCGCCGCCGCGGTGGTGGACACAAGCGGAAGTACCGCATCATCGATTTCCGACGCGACAAGTTCGGCATCGCGGCCACAGTGAAGGAGATCGAGTACGATCCGAATCGCTCGGCGCGGATCGCCCTCGTCGAATACGCCGACGGCGAGCGCCGCTACATCCTCCACCCCAAGGGCTTGAAGGTCGGTGATTCGGTGACGGCGGGTCCGGGCTCCGACATTCGCACCGGCAACACGATGCCACTGGCCGAAGTGCCGTTAGGCACCTCGGTACACAACATCGAGCTCAAGATCGGCAAGGGTGGTCAGCTCTGCCGGGCGGCGGGCATGGCGGCGCAGGTCGTCGCCAAGGAAGGCGACTACGTGACGGTGCGCATGCCCTCGACGGAGATGCGCATGATTCACGGGCGCTGCCTGGCGACGATCGGCGTCGTCGGCAACGAGGAGCACGAGCTGCTGTCGTGGGGCAAGGCGGGGAAGGCGCGCTGGATGGGGCGTCGTCCGCGCGTGCGCGGCGAGGTGATGAATCCCGTCGATCACCCGCATGGCGGCCGCACGCGCGGCGGTCGCAACGTCGTCAGCCCGTGGGGCAAGAAAGAGGGCGTGAAGACGCGCAACAAGAAGAAGCATTCGCAGAAGCTGCTAGTCAGAGGCCGGAAACGCGGCAAAGCAACCCAATAGAGGAGCTAGGTGATAGGGGCTAGATGCTAACCTGCACAACACCTAACACCTAACACCAAGCACCTCCTTTCGAGATTTCAGCTATGGGTAGAAGCGTAAAAAAGGGTCCGTACGTTCAGGAAGCGCTCACGAAGCGCGTCGAGGCGATGAACACGCGCAACGAGAAGCGGGTGATCAAGACATGGTCGCGCGCGAGCACGGTGTTGCCGGAGTTCGTGGGCCACACGTTCGCGGTGCATAACGGGAACAAGTTCATTCCCGTATACGTCACCGAGAACATGGTTGGCCACAAGCTCGGCGAGTTCGCACCGACACGGTTGTTCCGGGGACATACGGCAGCCGGAAAAGCGGTGGATAAGAAGGCGCCGACGCCGGCCGCTGGGACGCCGGCGGCGCCACCGCCCGCGGCGGCGCCCCCGCCTTCGCCACGTGGAGGCAGGTAACCGATGGCCACACGCAAGTCGACGACGAAGCGCAAGACCGCGGCGAAGCGCGCGCGCGGCGGCGCGAAGAAGAGCACCGCGAAGCGCGCCAGCACACGGGCGCGCAGTGGCGCGGCGGCAGGCGGTGCGGGTGGCGGTGGCGCATTGCGCACGACGCGCGCTCCGGCGATACCGGCGACGCCGGCTCGTCAGGCGCGCGCCATCCAGCGTACGGCGCGTCAATCGCCCTACAAGATGCGGCTCGTGATCGACGAGATCCGCGGGAAGGACGTCAACGCGGCGCTCAACTATCTCGCCTTCTCGAAGAAGCACGCCGCGAAGCAGATCGAGAAGGTGCTGCGCTCGGCGGTAGCAAATGCGGAGAATCACGCGCGGGCCGACAACGAGTCGCTCGACGTCGATACGCTCTTCGTGAAGCACGCCGTCGTGAACGAAGGACCGAAGCTCAAGCGGTTTACGCCGGCGGCGATGGGTCGCGCCACGCCAATTCAGAAGCGCACGAGCCACGTCGAGATCGTGGTCGCGGCGCGTCAGGGAGCTGCTCGCTAATGGGACAGAAGGTCAATCCAGTCGGATTCCGACTCGGCATCTCGAAGGACTGGCGCTCGAAGTACTATGCGGGTCGCGAGCTGCCGAAGCTCCTCAAAGAGGACGAGTTGCTGCGCAAGTACCTCAAGGCGCGCCTCGGCCACGCGGCCATCTCGGACATCGTCATCGAGCGCAAGCCGAGCAAGGTCGTCGTGACGCTCCACACGGGGCGTCCGGGCGTCGTGATCGGAAAGAAGGGCGCCGAGGTCGACAAGCTCCGCGATGAGCTCGCGCACCTAACGGGGAAGGAAGTCGGCATCAACGTCGAGGAGATCAAGCGGCCGGAGCTCGACGCGCAACTCGTCGCCGACAACGTCGCGAGCCAGCTCGCGCAGCGCATCTCGTTCCGCCGCGCCATGAAGCGCGCCGTACAGAGCGCGATGCGCATGGGCGCGCAGGGCATCAAGATCAAATGCGGCGGCCGGCTTGGCGGAGCGGAAATCGCGCGCGTCGAAGGCTATCACGAAGGACGCGTGCCGCTGCACACGCTGCGCGCGGACATCGATTACGCGACGTCGACGGCGAAGACGACCTACGGCACCATCGGCGTCAAAGTCTGGATCTTCAAGGGCGAAAAGGTCGAAGACCGGCGTGGTACGACCTACTCGTCAGGCATGTGAGCGGGAGAGGCTGAACGATGTTGAGTCCAAAACGTGTCAAGTTCCGGAAGATGTTCAAAGGCAGGACGAGAGGTCACGCGAAGCGTGGCAGCGAGGTGGCGTTCGGCACCTATGGGCTGCAGGCGCTCGAGCCGGGTTGGATCTCCAATCGGCAGATCGAGGCCGCGCGTGTCGCCCTAACGAGGCACATCAAGCGCGGGGGCAAGGTCTGGATCCGCATCTTCCCGGACAAACCGATCACGAAGAAGCCGGCCGAGACGCGCATGGGAAAGGGCAAGGGCTCGCCCGAGGGATGGGTGGCGGTGGTAAAGCCCGGCCGCGTGCTGTTCGAGCTGGAAGGAGTCACGCGCGAGATCGCCGGCAAGGCGATGGCGCTCGCGGCGGCAAAGATGCCGGTGCGTACGAAGTTCGTGGCGCGCGAGGAGGCGCACACCGATGCGGGCTGACGAAATCCGTGAAATGGGCGCCGAGGACATCACGGCGCGCATTCAGGAGCTGGAAGAGGAGCGCTTCCGCCTCAAGTTCCGGAGCGCGACGGAGCCGCTGGAGGAGCCGTTGCGCCTGCGGTCGATTCGGCGGGACATCGCGCGTTTGAAGACGATCCGGACGGAGCGCGACAAGGGAATCGTTCGCGAAGCAGGCACGCCGTCCGCGACGGCGAAGGAAGCGAAAGGCAAGAAGAGTACGGCGCGTCGCCCGGCAAAGAAGGGCGCGGCGAAGACGAAAGCGCGCTAACCGGGGACGAGCATGGCTGACATAACAAGGACGAGCGCCACAGGCGCCGCTCCATCGGCGAAGGAGCGAGGGACGCGGAAGACGCGCCTCGGCATCGTCGTGAGCGACAAGATGCAAAAGACAGTGGTTGTGGCGATCGAACGCCGCTATCCACATCCGGTGTACGGCAAGATGGTCACGCGGACCAAGCGCGTGAAGGCGCACGATGAAGAGAACGCCGCGAAGAGCGGCGACACCGTGCGCATCATGGAGACCCGCCCGCTGTCGAAGGACAAGCGGTGGCGCGTGGTCGAGATCGTCGAGCGCGCGCGCTAAGGGGAGGGGACCATGATCCAGCAGGAATCGATGGTCAAGGTCGCGGACAATTCGGGGGCAAAACGCGCCCTCGTCATCCGCGTCCTTGGCGGCACGCGGCGCCGCTACGCCGGACTGGGTGACGTCGTGATCGTCACCGTGAAGGACGCGTTGCCTAACGGGACGGTGAAGAAATCCGACGTTGCGCGTGCCGTCGTCGTGCGGACCGCGAAAGAGACGCGGCGCAAGGACGGCAGCTACATCCGCTTCGACGAGAATGCCGTCGTGATCATCAACGAACAGGGCGAGCCGCGCGCGACGCGCATCTTCGGGCCCGTGGCGCGCGAGCTGCGCGACCGGAAGTACATGAAGATCGTATCGCTGGCGCCGGAGGTCATCTGATATGCGAATACTCAAGTATCGCGCCTCGGACCGCCCGCGCGCGGTCAATCGGAAGCGGCACGCCGACAATCGGGCGCGGGTCAAGATGCCGGTCGTCCGCGGCGATCAGGTGCTGGTCATGCGCGGCAACGACAAGGGAGCGCGCGGCGAGGTGATTCGCGTCTACCCGAAAAAAGGGCGCATTACGGTCAAGGGCGTGAACATCGTGAAGAAGCATCGCAAGGCGCGAACGGCCGAGGAGCAGAGCGGCATCATCGAGATGGAGGCGCCGATTCACGTCTCCAACGTGATGCTGATCGATCCGAAGAACGGCGAGCCGACGCGCACGCGGATGCGGATCGACGAAGACGGCACGAAGGAGCGCATCAGCGTGAAGACGGGCGAGACGATCCCGAAGCCCGCGCGTTGAGCGTGGAGCGTAGGACGCCGAGCGAACTAAGGAATAGATCTTATGGCGACGAAGGATAAAAAGGGCGCGCCTGAAAAGGGCGGCGGCAAAAAGCAGAAGAAGGGCGGCGGTGAAGCGCATGCGCGCGGACCGCACGCCGGGGCGCACATTCCCGCGCCGCCACCGCGGCTGCGCGGCGTGTACCAGGAGCAGATTCGGCCGAAGCTGATGCAGCAGTTCGGCCTCACAAATCCGCATCAGGTACCGACGCTCGAGAAAATCGTCGTGAACGTCGGCGTCGGCGAGGCGATCAAGCAACCCAAAATGCTCGATAAGGTCGTCGAAGAGCTGGCGACGATCACGGGCCAGCAACCCATTCGGAAAAAGGCGAAGAAGTCGATCGCCAACTTCGGGTTGCGGCAGGGACAGGAGATCGGGGCCGCCGTGACGCTCCGCGGCGCGCGTATGTGGGAGTTCCTCGACCGATTCATCTCGGTCGCCGTGCCGCGAATCCGCGACTTTCGTGGGCTGGGCACGCGCTCGTTTGATGGGAGAGGCAACTACTCTCTCGGCGTCAAGGAGCAGATGATCTTCCCCGAGATCAACTACGACGACATCGAGCAGATTCACGGTATGGACATCACGTTCGTCACGAGCGCGAAGCGCGATGATCTCGCGTTGGCGCTTCTGAAGGAATTGGGGATGCCATTCCGCGGCGACGACAAGAAGGGCGGCCGGCTCGCCTAACGCGAGCGTCGTCTGGTAATTAACCTATGCACTTTTCCTGGTAACGAGAGATGGCGAAGAAGTCCTGGATCGAGAAGGCGAAGCGCAAGCCGAAGTTCCAAGTCCGCGCCCACAGCCGCTGCAACCGCTGCGGCCGGGGGCGCGCGTTCCTGCGACGCTTCGGCCTGTGCCGCATTTGCTTCCGAGAACTGGCACTGTCGGGGATGATTCCCGGCGTGCGAAAGGCCTCCTGGTGACGAGAGGTGCTAGGTGTTAGGTGCTAGAGGAACACCTGACCCGATCCCTAGCACCTATCACCTATCACCTAGCACCTATCACCTATCACCGACTCTGTCCTCCACGTCCACGGATACGAGAGGAGTTTTGAATTCATGAGCATGACCGACCCGATCGCCGACATGTTGACACGGATCCGCAACGCGTGTGCGTCGCATCACCGTCGCGTCGACATTCCGGTGTCGCGAGTGAAAACCGAGATCGCCCGCATCCTGAAGGAGAACAACTTCATTCAGGACTATCAGATGGTCGATAGCGACGACGGCAAGCATCTCTTGCGTGTGCGCCTCAAGTACGCGGGCACCGGTCAGTCGGTGATTCGTTCGCTGGAGCGTGTATCGACGCCGGGACTGCGGCGCTACGTCGCCGTCAACAAGATTCCGCGCGTCCGCAACGGCCTCGGCCTGGCGATCCTCAGCACGTCGCAAGGCATGATGTCGGATCGTGAGGCGCGGCAGGCACGCACGGGCGGCGAGTTGATCGCCGTCGTCTGGTAAGGAGGAGCACACATGTCACGTATCGGAAAGCTTCCAATCGGTATACCAAAGGGCGTCACCGTGTCCGTTGAGGATCACACGGTGCGGGTAAAGGGCCCCAAGGGAGAGCTGACGCGCATCGTCGCCCAGGACATCGGCGTCGCCGTCGAGAACGACACGATCAAGGTCACGCGTCCGTCCGACGAGTCGAACCACAAAGCGCTGCACGGCCTAACGAGAACGCTCATCGCCAACATGGTCGAGGGCGTCACGAAGGGATACCAGAAGCAACTGGAGATCTCCGGCGTCGGCTACAAGGCCGAGGTGCGGCCGTACGGGCTGCAGCTCGCGCTCGGCTTCTCCCACCCGGTCCAGTACAAAGCGCCGGCCGGAATCAAGCTCACGGCACCGCAGCCGACGCAGATCTTCGTCGACGGCGCGGACAAGGAAGTAGTCGGTCAGGTCGCGGCGGAACTGCGCCAGCTTCGGCCACCCGAGCCGTACAAGGGCAAGGGAATCAAGTACGCGGGTGAACAGGTCCGCCGTAAGGCGGGCAAGGCAGGAGGTAAGTAATGCCGGCGATGCGTCCCCCGAAGTCGAAGGACGAGCGGCGCTATCGCCGCCATCTTCGCGTTCGGAAAAAGGTCAGCGGCACCACGGAGCGCCCGCGCCTCGTGATTCGGCGTTCGCTGAAGCACATCTACGCACAGCTGGTGGACGATACGGCGAACCGGACCCTGATGACCGTTTCGAGCCAGGACATCGAAGGGAAGAAGACCGAAAAGTCGGCGGAAGTCGGCAAGCGGATTGCCGCGCGCGCCAAGGAAGTGGGGATCGCTCGCGTCGTGTTCGATCGCGCAGGATATCGATATCATGGCCGCGTGAAGGCGCTGGCCGACGGTGCCCGCGAAGGCGGGCTGGAGTTTTAAAGACATGGAAACACATAGCACGGGTGGCGGTGGCGAGCAGCGCCCTGAGCGCGGTCCACGGACTGGCGGCGGCGGCCCGGGTGGCGGTCGCGGCGGCGGCGGCGGCGGTGGCGGTCGTGGCGGTGGTGGACGCGGACGTGGAGGGCCTGGCGGCGGACGCGGTGGACCGGGCGGCGGCCGGGGCGGACCCGGAGGTGGTGCCGGACGCGGTCGTGGCGGCGGACCGGGTGGAGAGCGGGGCGGCGACCGCGGTGGTCACGGACGCGAAGGACGGTCTCCACGTGGCGGCGACGAGCGTTCACGCGAAGGCGGCGATCTCATCGAGAACGTGATCGCCATCAACCGCGTTGCCAAGGTCGTAAAGGGCGGTCGGCGATTCTCGTTCAACGCGCTCGTCGCGGTCGGCGACGGTCAGGGTCGCGTCGGCTTCGCGTCGGGTAAGGCGAACGAGGTGTCCGAGGCCGTGCGAAAGGCGGTCGAGGCGGCGCGCCGGAAACTGACGCAAGTGCCACTGACTGGGAACACGATCCCACACGAGATTATCGGACAGCACGGCGCCGGACGAGTTCTAATGAAGCCAGCAGCGCCCGGCGCGGGAGTCATCGCCGGCGGCGCGGTGCGCGCGATCATGGAATGCGCGGGGATCTCGGATATTCTCACCAAGAGCCTCGGCTCGACGAATCCCCACAACATGGTTCGCGCGGCGATGGATGGTCTTCAACAACTCACCACCGTGGAACAGGTCGCCCGTGAGCGCGGTATCGAAGTGTCGAGTATTCAGTATCGCTCGCGCGCGAAGTCGAAGGAGGCGGTCTAATGCCGCGTACGTTCGTTTGGCACCGCACTCGCGGGCCGAAGAAAACACCCAAGCTGCTGCTCCCCGAAGCTGGTAAAGTTCGTATCAAGCAGGTGCGCAGCGGTATTGGCCATTCGTGGCGGATGCGTGCGACGCTCGAGGCGATTGGATTGCATCATCACCAGCACGAAATCGTGAAGGACATTCACCCCGCGCTCGTGGGGCAGCTCAAGCAAGTGCGGCACCTCGTCGAGGTGTCCGTGGTCGAAGAGTGAGGGGAACCGTGGCGAAGAGCGTCGAGAAGACTGAGAAAATCGAGAGGATCGGGCTCCACAACCTGGTGGCCGCTCGCGGCTCGCACCGCGAGCGGAAGCGCATCGGGCGCGGTCCCGGGTCCGGCAAGGGAAAGACGTCCGGCAAGGGACACAAGGGTATCAAGGCGCGCTCCGGGCATCATGGGCCGGGCGGCGGGAAGCCGTCGTTCGAGGGCGGACAGATGCCGATCACACGCCGCCTGCCGAAGCGTGGCTTCACGAATCCATTTCGTGAGGAAGCCGAGGTAATTCGCCTCGACGATCTCAAGAAAGTGAGCGGCGAAATCACGCCGGAATCGCTCGCCGAGGCGGGGCTCGTTAGGCGCAATCACGGCAAGATCAAGCTGCTCGCGAACGGCAAGCTCGCGGGCGCGGTGACGGTGCGCGGCGTGAAGATGAGCGCCGCGGCGCGCGACAAGATCGTGGCGGCTGGCGGCAGCGTCCAAGAGTAGAGCGCAGAGCGTTGCGCGCGGAGCGGTGCGCACTATCGCGCCTCACGCTCCACGTACAGCGCTCCACGCACAACGCAAAACGGTAGCGTCTTATGGCTCAGAGTAATGCCGCGGCGACGGCGGTGCGCAACATCTGGAACACCACCGAGCTGAAGGAAAAAATCCTCTTCACGCTTTTGTGCCTGTTGATCTACCGGATCGGCGCGCACGTGACGGCGCCAGGCGTCAATCCCGCCGCGCTCATCGACTTCTTCAAGAATCAAAGCAACAGCGGTGGCCTGCTCGGTCTCTACGACCTGTTCACGGGCGGCCAACTCTCCCGTGCGACCGTGTTCGCGCTGGGTATCATGCCGTACATCTCGGCAAGCATCTTCCAGCAGATCGCCGGCGCCGTCTTGCCGCAGATCGAAAAGCTGCAGAAGGATGAGGAAGGGCGAAAACGCGTCAATCAGTGGACCCGTTACGCGACCGTCGGTCTCGCATGGGTGCAGGCTTGGGGGTTCGCGCTCTTTACCGAGTCACTTCCAGGTGTTGTCCAGGGACCCGGCTTCGCCTTCCGGCTGCAGATGGCCTTCTTCCTGACGACGGGCGCGGTTTTCGTCATGTGGCTCGGCGAGCAGATCACCGAACGCGGACTCGGCAACGGCGCGAGCTTGATGATCTTCTTCTCGATCGTCGAGCGCATTTGGCCCGGCATCGGGGAGACCTTCAAGTTCATCAGCACCGGCGCGCTCGGGACGTTCAATCTTCTGGTCCTGATCGTGGTCATGGTGGCCGTCGTCGCGTCAGTCGTGACGGTGACGATGGCGGCGCGGCGCGTCCTGATCCAGATCCCACAACGTACGATGGCGCGTGGGCGCATGCGGGAAGCGTCGCGCAGCTTCATTCCGCTGCGCATCAACTCGTCGGGCGTGATGCCGATCGTGTTCGCGCAATCGGTGGTCGTCATCCCTGGCGCGGTGGCGCAGTTCTCGGGAAATCCGGCGTTTCGTGATATCGCTGACAAATTCAATCCCGGTACGATCCCGTACTTCGTTGCGGAGGCGATTCTCATTCTGTTCTTCACGTACTTCTACACGTCGATCATCTTCAATCCGGTCGACCTCGCGGAGAACCTGAAGAAGCAGGGTGGATTCATCCCCGGCGTGAAGCCTGGCGCGAAGACGGCGGAGTATATCGACGACGTCGTCTCGAAGATCACGCTCCCGGGCGCGATTTTCCTCACGATCATCGCGCTCCTACCGATAGCGATCAGTAAATGGACTAACGTACCGTTCGCCTTCGGCGGAACCTCGCTGCTGATTGTCGTCGGCGTCGCGCTCGACACGCTCACGCAGATGCAGCAACACCTTCTGCTCCGCAAGTACGACGGATTCATGAAGAAGGGTCGCGTGCGCTTCCGAGGCCGGCAGGGAGCACCAGGGGGCTACTGATAGCTCATCGGCTATCAGCGAGGGGCTCTCACGAGTACCTGAATGCCCGGTTGCGCGACGCGCAACCGGGCTCCGTTGTGAGAGAACTGATAACTGACAGCCATGAATATCGTCTTGTTCGGTAAGCCTGGCGCCGGCAAAGGAACTCAAGCTCCAAAGATTGCCGACGCGCTCGGCGTGCCGACGCTGGCGACGGGAAACGTGTTGCGCGCCGCGGTGAAAGAAGGCACGCCCCTCGGTCGTGAGGCGAAGGCCTACATGGATCGCGGCGATCTCGTTCCGGATTCGGTGATTCTGGGCATCGTGCGTGACGAGCTGGCAAAGCCCGACTACGCCAATGGAGTCGTGCTCGACGGCGTGGTCCGCACCGTGCCGCAGGCCGAAGGGCTCGCGGCGATGCTCAAGTCACTCGGGCGCAAGGTGGACGCCGTGGTATCACTCGAGGTGCCTGACGAGGAGATTGTGCGGCGGATGAGCGTTCGCACCGTGTGCTCGAGCTGCCAGACACCCTACAGCAATTTGAGTCCGGGTGACCGCTGTCCGAATTGTGGCGGCGTCGTTATGCGGCGGAGCGATGACGAGCCAGTGGCCGTGCGCAATCGTCTCAAGGTCTTCAACGCGCAGACGGCGCCCGTGTTCGATTGGTACAAGCGGAACGGGGCGCGCCTCGCCGTCGTCGACGCGAACGGCTCCGTCGCCGACGTCACTCAGCGCGTGCTTCACGCACTCGGCAGGTGATTCAGCTCAAGTCCGCCCGCGAGATCGAGCTGATGGCGCAGGGAGGAAGGATCCTCGCTGCGACGGTGGAGCATCTACGCGGCGCCGTTCGCGCCGGTCTCTCGACCGGCGAGCTCGATCAGATCGCCGAGGAGTTCATTCGCTCGCACGACGGTGCCACGCCGGCCTTCAAAGGGTTGTACGGTTTCCCGGGCAGCATTTGCACGTCGATCAATAGCGAGGTCGTGCACGGAATACCGTCGCGAAAGCGAGTGCTGAAAGAGGGCGACGTCTTATCGATAGACGTCGGCGTCGGCTATAAGGGCTACTTCACCGACAGCGCGGTAACGGTTCCGGTTGGCGAGATCGACATCGAGACGAAACGTTTGCTTGACGTCACGCAAGAAGCGCTCGCGGCGGGCATCTCCGTGGCGCGACCGGGTAATCATGTCGGCGATATCGGTGCCGCGGTGCAGAGCGTCGTCGAGCGCGCGAAGTTCAGCGTCGTACGCGATCTGGTAGGACACGGCATCGGCACCGAGTTCCACGAAGAGCCACAGGTGCCAAACTACGGCAAGCCCAAACGCCGCGAGAAGCTCGTGCCTGGCCTTACGATCGCGATCGAGCCGATGGTGAACGCTGGTGGGCCGGCCACGAAGCAGTTGGCGGACAAGTGGACGATCGTGACGCTCGATGGCTCGCGCTCGGCGCATTTCGAGCACACAGTGGCGATTACTGACTCGGGACCGAGAGTGCTCACCGCACTTTGACGTTCGGCTCGCTAGCGGATACAGCGCTCAGACCTATAGACACGTAAATCCCTCTGATGAGCTCAACCCATCGCGCTGCGGCACCGTGCTGCGTGCGCGTCCCACCTGGAGGTTCCCCTCGATGCTGACGCGCAGTCCTCGCCCCTGGCGAGCTGTCGCTCTACCGCTCGTCTTCATAGCGACGGTCGCGCAGGCCCAAAGCCACATTACGAGTCCGAAGGAGCAATTCGGCCACAACATCGGCGACGACTACTGGCTCGCGACGTACGACCAGTTCCAGGCGTACTGGCAGAAGCTGGCGAAAGAATCCGATCGCATGAAGCTGGTCGAGATCGGCAAGTCGGCCGAGGGGCGACCGCAGCTCATGGCGATCATCTCATCGCCCGAGAACATGAGGAAGCTCGACCGATACAAAGAGATCTCGCGACGACTCGCATCGGCCGATGGGCTCACCGACGAGCAGGCGCGGGCCCTGGCGAAGGAAGGCAAGACCGTCGTGTGGATCGACGGCGGCCTGCACGCCACGGAAGTGTTAGGCGCCGCGCAGCTCATGGAGACGGTCTATCAGCTTCTCAGCCGCAACGACGAGGAGACGAAGCGCATCCTGAACGAAGACATCGTCCTCGCGGTGCAGGTCAATCCAGACGGCATGCAGCTCGTCTCGAGCTCGGGCGCGGTGATGTTCGCGCCGCCCTTCCGCGATCCGTTCAACTACAACTTCGATCCGGCGATTCCGATGGGAATCGACGCCGTCGGCGCGGCGATGCAGACGCGGTTCGCGATGGAGCACAAGCCGGGCGTCACGATTCGCTCCGGGTCGAGCTATTCGACGTGGTGGAACGGTGGTTTGCGCACGACGGTGTACTTCCACAACATGATCGGGCTGCTCACGGAGACGATCGGCAATCCGACGCCGCAGCGCATCCCCTTCATTCCGACGATGACGCTGCCGCGGGCGGACTTGATGTATCCGATCGATCCGCAGCCGGTGTGGCACTTCCGTCAATCCGTGGACTACTCGGTAACGGCGAACTACGCCGTGCTCGATTACGCATCGCGGCAGCGTGATGAGTTGTTGTTCAACATCTATCGCATGGGTCGCAACTCGATCGAGAAGGGAAGTCGCGACAACTGGACAACTACGCCGAGCGACATCGCCGCGGTGGAAAGGACAATTGCCGAGTCGGGCGGCGCCGCGCAGCTCGCCGGCGAGCAGACGAGCGCCGACGAAACGGCAGCTGGTAAAGGCGGTCGCGGTGGACGTGCCCGCGCCGTTGGTCCTGCCGGCGGCGGTGCGGTCGGCAATCCGGTAGCGCCGTTCGGCAATGGCACCGATATGAAGTTCTTCAACACGGTGCTGCGCGATCCAGCGAAGCGGGATCCGCGCGGTTACATCGTTCCGTCGAACCAGCCCGACTTCCCGACGGCGACGAAGTTTATCAATACCCTACGTCACGTGGGCGTTACGGTAATGCGTGCGACGAGCCCGTTCACAGTGAATGGCAAGACGTACCCGGCGGGCTCCTTCGTCGTGAAAACGGCGCAGGCGTTCCGGCCGTATGTGCTCGACATGTTCGAGCCGCAGGATCACCCGAACGACTTTGCCTACCCGGGCGGTCCGCCGAAGCGGCCGTATGACAACGCCGGCTGGACCCTCGCGTACCAGATGGGCGTGCAGTTCGATCGCGTCCTCGACGGGTTCGACGGTCCATTCGACAAGGTGGACGGCCTAGCGCCCGTCCCCTTGGGAACGGTTGCCGGGGCGAACGGCGCCGCGGGTTATGTGTTCTCTCATCAACAGAACGACGCCTTCACGGCGATCAATCGGCTCCTCAAGGCCGGTGAGGATGTCTTCTGGCTAAAGAGCGCTGTCAGCGCGAATGGAAAGACATATCCGGTTGGCTCGTTCTACGTCGCCGCGAAGGCGTCGACGCTGCCGCTTCTACAGAAGGCCGCGATGGATCTGGGCGTAAGCTTCGACGGAACCGCGACGCGTCCGGCCGGTGATGCCACCAAACTGTCAGCGCCGCGCATTGCGCTTGCCGACGTGTACGGTGGCTCGATGCCTTCCGGACAGATTCGCTGGCTGCTCGAGCAGTTCGAGTTCCCGTATACCGTCGTGTACCCTCAGGACATCGATGCGGGCGGGTTGAAGGCCAAGTTCGACGCGCTGGTGCTTCCTTCTGGCTTGTTGGGCCAGGGGAGTCGTGGCGGTGGCGGGCGTGGTGACGCGGGTAGCCGCGCCGAAGTTCCCGCGGAGTATCAGCGGATGCTCGGCAGCCTCGGCGAGCAGCGATCGATTCCCGCAATAAGGGATTTCCTCGAGCAGGGCGGCAATGTCGTGAGCATCGG
>QHUV01000255.1 GCA_003222065.1 Gemmatimonadota bacterium
CGACGCCATGCTCGTCGGTGTCGTCGACAAGTTCGCGGCGTACACCGGCTTCGCACGCCGGCTGAGCGTTGTGGCTCGAGCCGACCTGGAGATTGCAAGCTTTGAGGAATTGCGGAAAATCGTGCTTGGTTCGAGGGGTTAAGGGCTGGGAGCTTGGCCACTAGCTTGTTGCCTAGACCGTAGAGCTGAGTCCCCAACCCCTCGTTCCATCCCTTCCTTCGGCACCTTCTTTCTCCCCGGTCCAACCGAGGTTCGGCCCGAGATTCTCGCCGCAATGACGCGGCCGATGATCGCGCACCGGGGCAAGGCGTTCGAGGAGCTCTTCGCGCGCCTCGAGGCCGGGTTACGCGACGTCTTGCTCACTGCTCGACCGGTGTACATCAGCACGTCGTCGGCGAGCGGATTGATGGAAGGCGCGGTGCGGAACGCGCCGTCCGGGCCCCTGCTCGCCCTGGTGAATGGCGCCTTCTCGAGTCGGTTTGCCAAGATCGCCAAGGCGTGCGCCCGCGACGTCGACGTCGTCGAGGCGCCGTGGGGGAAGACCGTTGACCTCAGCGACGTCGAGCGGAGACTCGCCGCGCGTCGTTATGCGGCAGTCACCGTCGTGCATTCGGAGACGTCGACGGGCGCCCTGACGGACGTGCGCGCCGTGACCGAGCTGGCGCATCGCCAAGGCGCGCTGTGCATCGTCGACAGCGTCAGCGGTGTCGCCGGCGCCGAGCTGCGCTTCGACGCCTGGGGACTCGACTTCGTTCTCACCGGCTCACAGAAGGCCCTCGCTCTGCCGCCGGGACTCGCCTTTGGCGTCGCGTCCAGCGAATTCGTTAGGCGCGCCCGTGAGGTGATGGATCGCGGACTGTACTTCGATGTCGTGGAGTTCGAAGAATTCGCGGCGAAGAATCAGACGCCGGCGACACCGGCGCTCTCGCTCCTCTACGCGCTCGACGCGCAGCTCGCCGACATCCTCCGCGAGGGGATCGAGCGCCGTTGGGAGCGTCACGCCGCGATGCGTGACGCGACCACGGCGTGGCTCAAGCGCGCCGTGACACGCGTCGATCTCGACGTCTCGATCCTCGCTCCCGACTCAGCTCGCTCGCCGACGGTTACCACAATTACTCTCCCTGAGGGATTGAAGAGCGCCGACGTCGTCGCCGCCGTTGCGCGCCGCGGCTTCGTCATTGGCGGCGGTTACGGCAAGCTGAAAGACACCACGATCCGCATCGGCCACATGGGCGACCACACTATGGAGACGCTGCGCCCGTGTTTAGCAGAGTGTGAAGATGCGCTGCGGGATGTCGGCGGCATCAAATGGTAGTGATGGTAACTAACTATTTCTTCGGATCGCGCTCCTCGTCCTGGAATCCGAACCCGGTATCTTCGCCGCCGCTCATGCGCTCGACACGCAGCACCTGCTTGTACGTGCGACCACCGACGGTGAGCGTGACGAGATAATCGCCGGTGTTCACCACTGGCGCCTGACCGCCACCACGACCGCCGCCGCCGCCGAACAGGGCGCCAAAGCCGCCGCCACCACCGCGGCCGCCGCGCTGACCCGGCGGTCGCAGCAGATCGCCAAACTCTTGCGCGCCACCGGGGAAGGCGTTGAGCATATCCTGAATATTCTCCTCGCCGCCCGCCGCCGCGCCCTCGCCGCCCTGCGCCGCGCCGCCGCGACCGCCGACCACGGCCCCCTCGCCGGGACGCGCCGTCCATCCGCCCCCCGGTCCGCCGCGTCCGCCGCCACCGCCGCGGCCAAAGCCTGGGTTGCCGCTCGCGATCATCTGCCGGATGCGATCGAGTTGCGCCTTCGTCATTGTTCCCGCCTTCTCCAGCGAGTCGAAGACGAAGTTCATGCGGTTCGTCTGTACGATGCTGTCCCGGCGCTGCGAGATGGTGAGCGGCGCGCGTGGCGCCGCCTTGCCACGGAAGTCCCACGTCACGCGATGTAGTCCTGCCGTCGCCGGACCGGTGAGGGACCGTACGGTGTCGCCGCGGGCATCCGTAATGACCAGGCGGGCCTGCTCGCGTGGCGCCCGGCCGCTGCGTCCCCCGGCAGCACCGTTATCGTCACCCGCGCTGCTGGCTTGCGCCGCCGCCGCCGGCGCGCCGTTAGGCGAGATGCGGTAGACGATCTCGGCGCCGTACTGCGGGCTCGGCGCATTAAAGAACTTCTGACCTTCGCCGTTCGATGACGCGCCGACCGCCGGGCCCTGCCCGTACTCGAACGCCGTCTTCGGCGCGAAGAGATGCGTGTTGTCGGCGATGACGCGTTTGCCCGAATCTCCCGCCATCTGCTCGAGCGGCGCGACGTCGACGATCCAGAAGCCACGGCCGTGCGTCGCCGCGATCAGCTCACGATCGCGCGGATGAATCTTGAGGTCGTAGACCGGCGTTGTCGGAAGACCGCCGGCGAAGCGCTGCCACGTCTGCCCACGATCGATCGAGGCATAGGCCGAACGCGAAGTGCCGACGAACAGCAGATCACGGTTATACGGATCCTCACGCACTACGTGGACGAAATCGGCGTTGCTCTCGTGAGGCAGGCCACCCGCAATTGATCTGAACGTCTTGCCGCCGTCTGTCGTCACATAGACATAAGGCGTGAAGTCGTTCCACCGATGATTGTCGAAGGTGATGTAGAAACTGAGGGTGTCGAAGTGCGATGGCTCGATGCGGCTTACATACACATCGGATTGCGGCAATCCCGCAAAGCGGGATTGCGCAATTTGCTCCCACGTCGAGCCGTCGTTTCGCGTCGTCCACACATTGCCGTCGTCCGTGCCGGCATAGAGGAAGCCAGGTCGCACATATGATTCTGCTAGTGCGACGACCGTTCCATATGTCTCGGCCCCTGTGGCATCGAGCGTGATGCCACCCGTCTTGTTCATGCTCGTGTCGATCTTGCCGAGGTTCCTCTTCGAAAGGTCAGCCGAGATCGGATACAGATTGTCGCCGCGTTGCGTGGACTTGAGGACGCGATTCCCGGCCATGTAGAACACGTCCGCGTTATGCGGCGACAAGAAGTATGGCGTCTCCCAGTTGAATCGCAGATCGAGCTCGACTGAGTCGGCCTTCTGCCGCGCGCGATACTCGGCGACGCGCGTCGACACCTCTTTCGTCGCGGGCGAGTTCGTGTCGCCGCGCGTGATGAGGATCGAGTCCTCGAGCGTCTGATACAGCGGTCGCCATGTCGGCTTCACGAGTGACGTGCGCTCACCGGTCTTGAGATTGAGCCGCGAGACGTTCCCGCCCTGCGACTCGCCCCACACGACCCACGGCTCGGTTGGATGCTGCGCCGTGTAGAAGCCGTCGCCGCCCGAGATCGTGAACCAGTAGGCGTTCGTGACGGGACCAGTCTTGCGGCGACTCGGCCCGCACCATGCGCCATTATCCTGCGCGCCGCCGCAGATGTTGTAGGGAACCTCAAAGTCGTAGCTGACGTCGTAGAACTGACCAATGGGAAGATTCGCCGGGAAGTCGTAGTTGCCACCGCCGTCCCAGGTGATCGAGATGCCGCCGTCGTCGCCGACGATGAAGTGATCAGGGTCGTTCGGGTCGATCCACATCGCGTGATGGTCGACATGAATGCCCTGCGTCGCCGTGCGCGCCGTCTTGCCGCCGTCGGTCGATACGAGGACAGGCGTCGATGAGAACCAAACGTGATCGGAATTGCGGGGATCGACACGGGTCTGGGAGTAGTAGAAGGGACGCGTATCGGCGTCGTTCATCTTCTCCCACGTCTTGCCGCCATCTTTCGTTCGATAGAGCCCATTGGCGAGCTTTTGTTTCTTGGCGCCCGGCGTCGCTTTCTGGCCGCGAATCGAATCCGCTTCCACCATCGCGTAGACGATGTCCGT
>QHUV01000006.1:0-1411 GCA_003222065.1 Gemmatimonadota bacterium
TGCGGGTCTCGGCGCAATCCTCGGCGATGAGGGCTATGGAATCGAGATCGCCGAGGACGGCCAGAAGGCGCTCGATCGCTTGGCGGCCGAGCAGTTCGGCGTCGTTCTCGCCGACCTCAAGATGCCCAAGCTCGACGGCATCGCGCTCCTCAAGGCGATTCGCGAGCGCAAGATTCCGACCGAATTCATCATGATCACCGGTCAAGGATCGACCGAGCTCGCGATCGAAGCGATCAAGCAAGGCGCCGTGGACTATATTGAGAAACCTCTAAACACAGAGCGCCTCAACAAGCTCAAGGCGCAGATCCCGAAGCTGCTCGACCAGTTCGCGCTCCTGGAGAAGAATCGCGAGCTGACGGCGAGACTCGAAGGGCTCACGCATTACGGTGAGCTCACGGGCCAATCCGAGGCGATGCGCAGCGTCTATCAGGTGATCGACGCCGTGTCGAACTCGAATGCGAGTGTTCTCATCCTCGGCGAGTCGGGCACGGGTAAGGAGCTGGTCGCGCGCGCGATCCATCAAAAAAGTGAGCGTGCGCGGGGGCCTTTCTTCGCCCTCAACTGCGCCGCTCTGCCCAAAGAGATTCTGGAGAACGAGCTGTTCGGTCACGAGAAGGGCGCGTTCACCGGATCGACGAACGAGAAGCCGGGCGCGTTCGAGATGGCGAGCGGCGGCACGCTCTTTCTCGACGAAGTCGCGGAGATGGCGACCGACATTCAGGTGAAGCTGCTGCGCGCGCTCGAGTCGCGAATGGTGCGCCGGCTTGGCGGCAAGAAAGAGATCCCAGTCGACATTCGCGTCGTTGCCGCGACGAACAGAGACCTGCAGAAGGCGCTCAGCGAAGGTGAGCTGCGCGAAGATCTGTACTATCGCCTTGCCGTCGTCGAGATCTATCTACCGCCGCTGCGCGAGCGCGCCGACGACATTCAGCTTCTGGCAAAGGAGTTTCTCGCTCACTACGCGTCGCAGAACGGGAAGAACGTGACGGGGTTCGCCGATGACGCCTGGGACTGGATCCTTTCCTTCTCGTGGCCGGGGAACGTGCGAGAGCTGAAGAACGCATTGCAGCGCGGTGTCATCATGTCGCGCGGCGAGAAGATTGGGCTCAGCGACATGGTGCAACGACATCTGCGCCAAGCGCCCGAATCGACCGCCCTCACTATTCCCGTTGGACAGACGACCGTCGCCCACGCTCGCCGGCAGCTCATACTCAAGACGTTCGCTTCCGCGGATGGCGACATTGTGCGCACCGGGAAGCTCGCTGGCGTGTCGGTGGATGACGTGCGTCGAGAGATTCTCGCGTTGCTCGAGACCGGCGGTTCGAACAATGGTGGGCCGTCGGCAGACACCGAGGCACGAATCACGCGGAAGAGCGATGGCGGAGCTCCGGCGCGTCCGGCGGCCAAGAGC
>QHUV01000006.1:1455-15862 GCA_003222065.1 Gemmatimonadota bacterium
ACGACGTCACCGATACGGTCGTCGATAAGTTCCGCGATGCTCGGCGACAAGTCGAGCAGCGCATCGACTCCGCTCGTCAGGCCATCGAAGTCAAGAAGGAACAGGTGCATCGCGCGATGGAGGCGGGGCGCGCTGCCGCGCAACAGGCGCGCGAGGAGCTCGAGCGGCGTATCGCCGAAACGAAAGCGGAGTATCGCGCCGGTGGTGAGACGCCTCAGCCAACCGCGGCGATGGCCGCCCGGCATGGCGCCACTGCCGCCGTGCCGCTGGCGGACGAGGAGCCTGAGGACGCGTGAGCAGCGCCGGCGTTCCCGTCGAAGCGGGTACGCCTTCAGCGCGCGCCTCGCGAGCCGGCAGTACGTCGCGGAAGCGCTCCGCTTTCGTCAGCCTCGGTTGGACGCTTCGCGATTACGCGAAGCGCGTTTGGGATAATAGCTCCGAGGACAACGTTCTCTTCCTCGCCGGCGGCATCGCCTTCAATATCCTTCTCGCGGCGGTGCCGTTCTTCCTCCTATTGATAGCTGGCGTCACTTATCTGCTACCGTTTCTGTATCGCGGACAGGTCGACTCGTCGAGCGCGGTCTCGTTTTTTATCGACCGACTGCTCCCGGCGCATGAAGAGTCACCGACTTCTCCGATTCACAAACTCGTAACCGATATTCTTCGGACGCGGACCTCATTCACGATTTATGGAGCGATTGGCTTCGTTTGGTTCTCGACGCGGCTATTCGGTTCTCTGCGCACAGTACTGGCGGACGTTTTCGATATCGAAAACGAGCGCAGCATCATTCAAGGGAAGCTTTTCGATATTCAGCTCACGATCGTCGCGACGCTGTTGTTCGTCGCCAGCACGGCGCTGAACACCTACCTCACGGTCGCAACCACGCGGGGCGTGCAGTTTCTCGGGCGCCTTGGCTTGCGACACGACGTCATGGGCGGACTCGAATACTGGACGGGAAGAGCACTCGCTTTCGTGTTCATCGCGTGGATGTTCTTTTCGCTATACAAGTACCTTCCCATCAGGCGCGTGCGCTGGCGGAGCGCCTGGACGGCGGCGCTGTTCACGAGCGCAATGTTCGAGGCCGCGCGGTGGATCTTCAGCGCCTATGTCCGCACCTTCAATCCCGGCTCCCTTTATACCGGGACCCTCACCGCCATCGTCGTCATCGTCGTCTGGACCTATTACGCCGCTCTCATCTTCATCCTGGGAGGCGAGGTCGGTCAGGTCTACGAGTTACGCCGTGTTCGACGGCTCCAGCGCGAAGTGTTCACTGACGAACGGAGCTAGGCGCCCCCTGCCTAGCGGCTCGCACGTGGTCCGAAGGTTGCCCTGCGCAGGGTAAGCCTCCTGATGGGAGAGGAACAATGAGGACCATGACAGTGTTGGCTCTCAGCGCCGTTGCGCTGCTCGGGGCATGTAAAAGGACCGATGACGGCAAGATTGTCATCGAGCGACCGGGCGAGGTCGATGTGAAGATGAAGAACGATACGGTCCACCTGCCCAGCGTCGGCACGGTGAAGGACACTCTGACAACGCCTTCGATCGGCGTAAAGGAAGAGACGCTAATCGTGAAGAAGCCGGTGATCGGAAGTAAGAGGACGGAAATCTCGAAGCCAGTGATCAAACCGTGATCGGTTGTTGGTGATTGGTTGTTAGGTGAATGGGAGGCCCGCGAGCTGTGCTCGCGGGCTCTTTCCTTTCCCACCGAACACCTGGAGTCACCATTGCCGCGCGATTCGTCGCAGCATATTCTCAACGCGCCAACGTGCGCTAGCCGCGACCTCTCGAGGAGGCATCATGTCGCTCGGCTCCTTCTTCAAGAAGCAGTTCGTCGATGTCATTCATTGGACGGAGTCCGGTGATGGAGTGCTCGCCTACCGGTATCCGATGCAGGACATGGAGATCCAATACGGCGCGCAGCTCACCGTCCGCGAGTCGCAGATGGCGCTCTTCGTGAACGAGGGCAAAGCGGCCGACGCATTCGGCCCGGGACTCTACACGCTCGAGAC
This sequence comes from Gemmatimonadota bacterium, assembly GCA_003222065.1. GTDB lineage: Bacteria > Gemmatimonadota > Gemmatimonadetes > Gemmatimonadales > Gemmatimonadaceae > AG2. Next base: position 3,466 of record QHUV01000006.1, read on the forward strand.
GCGCACCCTTCCGCTGCTCACGAATCTCATGAACTGGGACAAGCTGTTCCAGTCTCCGTTCAAGAGCGACGTGTACTTCTTCTCGACGCGGCTGCAGACGGATCAGCGGTGGGGAACCCAGAATCCGATCACTATCCGCGACAAGGATTTCGGCATGGTGCGTCTGCGCGGTCACGGGATCTACTCGTACCACCTCGTCAATCCGCTGATCTTCCATCAAAAGGTGAGCGGCACGCGCGACGTGTACACTGTCGCCGACATCGAAGGCCAACTGCGCAACACGATCATCGGCCGCGTGTCCGATGCGTTCGCGTCGAGTCAGATCCCATTTCTCGACATGGCGGCGAATCTCGACGAGTTAGGCAAGGCTATCGCCGAGCAGGTCGCGCCGACGTTCGCCGAACTGGGCCTCGAGCTCGATTCGTTCGTCGTGCAGAACCTTTCCCTCCCCGAGGAGCTGCAGCGTCGCCTGGACGAGCGCATCGGCATGAACATGGTCGGCAATCTCCGCGACTATACGCAATTCCAGGTTGCCCAGTCCATCCCGACGGCAGCCGCGAACGAGGGCGGGGGCGCTGGCCTCGGAGCCGGCCTGGGCGCTGGTCTGGCCATGGGCAAGGCCATGGCGGATGCGATTGGTGGTGCGCAGGGGTCCGCGGCGCCGCCGCAAGGAGCGACGAAGTTCTGCGGCGAATGCGGTAAGTCCATTCCGCGAACGTCGAAGTTCTGTCCCGAGTGCGGTAAGCCCCAGGTATAGCCTAACGAGCGTGATAAGCTGCGGCTGCGAATGGGTCGTTGACGCGCGCGGGTGCGACCCGGCGCGCGTCGCCGACCTCGTCACTGTGCGGACGCTCTTTGCGCTGATCGTCGAGGAGCTGTGCCTGACGCCGATCGCTGACGCCGTGTGGCACGTGTTTCCGCAGCCCGGTGGCATCACCGGCCTCATCCCGCTCGCCGAGTCGCACCTAACGGTGCATACCTTTCCGGAGCACCGGTCGCTCTGCATAAACCTCTTCTGTTGTACGCCGCGCGCTGAGTGGCCATGGGCTGAGCGGTTGCGCGAGCACCTCGGCGCGGGGCACGTCGAAGTGCGTCGCCTCGAGCGCCGCTACGCACCGCAACCCAGATGGTGATAGCAGGAGCGGGGTCCTGTGGGGCGTTATGGCAATACTGCCATAGGGTCGAGAGCGCCGATGGTCCAGAGTGGCAATGGCAGTATTGCCCTAACGCTACACTCCACTAGGCCCGAGCGCCCAGCCCGCGTGCCCGTCAAGGCAACCTGTCCCAACTGTGGTGGCGAAATCACCTTTCGCTGGTCGAGCGCGGTCCAGACGACGTGTCCCTTCTGTCGGTCGATTCTCGTTAGGCATGACGTCGACCTCCGGCGCGTTGGCGTCGTATCGGACCTGCCGCCGTCCAGCTCCGCCATTCAGCTCGGCACCGAGGGACGCTACAAGCGAACGCCATTTATCGTGGTTGGGCGAATCATCTACGAGTATGACCGTGGCCGCTGGAACGAGTGGCACATCCGGCTCGCCGACGATTCGAGCGCGTGGTTGAGCGACGCCCTTGCCGAGTACGCCGTGTCGCGCCAGGTGGGGCGCGCGCCAGACGTCCCGAACGCGGCAAAGCTGCGTGTCGGACAGTCGTTTGTGTTCGACGGCACCGAGTTCTCGGTCATGACACTCACCACGGCTGGCTACGCCGGCGTGGAGGGCGAGCTCCCCTTCGAGTACTGGGACAAGTCCAAGGTCGTGTTCGCGGATCTCGAGTCGAAGACTGAACGGTTCGCGACCATCGACTACAGTGAGCCCGAGCCGCTGGTCTTCGTCGGCGAATACCAGGACTTCGACCAGCTCGAGCTCACGCATCTGCGCGAGATCGAGGGATGGTAGCCCCGAGCGTCAAAGGTCTGAACTGCCCGAATTGCGGCGCGGCGATTCAGCTCCGCTCGGGCGAGCTCGCGCGGACTGTCGCGTGTTCCTCCTGCGCCGCGGTGCTCGACGCCAAGGATCCCAACCTCCGCGTGCTGCAGGAGTTCAAGGGCGTGATGCGGTGGACGCCGCTCATCCCGTTAGGCACGCGCGGCAAGCTCAAAGGCGAGCCATACGAGGTGATCGGCTTTCAGGTGCGGGGAATCAATGTCGACGATACGGACTATCTCTGGGGCGAGTACCTCCTTTGGAACCCGTATCAGGGCTTTCGTTATCTCACCGAGTACGACGGCCACTGGAACGATGTCGTCGTCGTGAAGAAAACGCCCGAGGAGAAAGGTGGCGGCGCGCAGCCGATCGTCGTGTACCTCGGTGAAACGTTCAAGCACTTCCAGACCGCGGTCGCCAAGACGCATTTCGTGCTCGGCGAGTTCCCGTGGGAGGTACGGCTCGGCGACAAAGCGCGCACGCGCGATTTCGTGGCACCGCCGCACATTCTTTCGGAAGAGACGACCGACGACGAGAAGACGTGGTCGCTCGGCACGTACGTCTCGCCCCAGTATATCTGGGAGGCGTTTCAACTTCCCGGGAAGCCGCCGTCGCCGCGCGGCGTCTATGCGAACCAGCCAGATCCCAGCGCCGGCAGCGCCGGTGCGCTGGGCAAGATCTTCCAGGTGTTCGCGGCAATCCTTGTCGCCATGCTGGTCGTTAGGCAACTGACGGCAAGGCGGGAGTTGGTCTTTCGCCAGCAGTATAGCGTGTCGTCGCACAATCCCGATTCGACGGCTTTCGTAACGCCCGTTTTCGCGGTCCAGGGGCGCACGTCCAACGTCAGGCTTACCATCGACACCGATCTGTCGAACAACTGGGCGTACTTCAACGTCGCCCTCATCAACGAGCAGAGTGGCACGGCGTACGATTTCGGCCGAGAGGTCTCGTACTACTCCGGCTACGACTCCGACGGCTCGTGGAGCGAAGGCTCGACCAGAGATCGTGCCACGATTCCATCGGTGCCGTCGGGGCAATACTACCTCCGCGTGCAGCCGGAACTTGGCAACGACACTCCTCGCCCCGTGAGCTTCATGCTCACCCTGCAGCGCGACATGCCGAGCGTGACGTTCTTCGCCGTCGTGCTCGGGCTGCTTGCGATTCCACCGATCTTCGCGGCTTTCCGACATCACTCATTCGAACAACTTCGCTGGCGCGAGAGCGACTACGCGCCGGCGACCTCCGACGACAACTGATGCGCCAGCACCCAGTGTACCTGCTCTTCGGTGTGTTGCTGCTTGCCACGCTCGGCTTCGCCGAGTGGCGAGGCTGGAGTTTTACTCGGCCCACCGAGGTGAAGAACGTGCCGCGCAGCGTACGTGACAACCCTGGATCCTACCGACCCGCGTACCTCTACTACGGCTCCGGCCGATACCTGCGAGGAAAGTGACATGACACCGGATGTGCTCAGGAACCTGGCGGCGAACGTGCTCGCGGGCATCGTCTTCACGCTTCTTGGTATCGTGCTCTTCATTGGCGCGTTCATGTTGTTCGACAAGCTTACACCGGGCTCGCTCTGGAAGGAGCTGATCGAAGATCAGAACACCGCGCTAGGTGTGTTGATGGGCTGCGTGGCTATTGCGTTGGCGATTGTCATAGCGGCTGCAATCCATTGAACGTCGCCCTCTTTCTCAGCGTTCTCGCCATCGCGGCGTGCGGGCTCATTTACGAGCTCGTCGCGAGCGCGCTCGCGAGCTACCTGCTCGGCGACAGCGTGCTGCAGTTTTCGACCGTCATCGGCACGTACCTCTTCGCCATGGGTGTGGGAAGTTGGTTGTCGCGCTACCTCACGCGCGGACTCGTGGCGCGATTTATCGGTATCGAGCTGATGGTCGGCGTCATCGGCGGCTTCTCGTCGACGCTGCTCTTTCTCGCCTTCGCGTACACTGGCGCGTTCCGCCTCGTCCTCTACGCCTTGGTCGTCGTGATCGGCGTCTTGGTCGGGCTCGAGATTCCGTTGCTCATGCGGATCTTGCGTGATCGCTATGCGTTCAAGGAAGTCGTCTCGAACGTGCTGACGTTCGACTACCTCGGCGCGCTCGCGGCTTCGCTGGCGTTTCCCATTGTGCTCGTGCCAAAGCTCGGTCTCGTGCGGAGCGCGATACTGTTCGGCATCGTGAATGCCGTGATCGCGCTCTGGTCGACGTTTCTGTTCGCCGAGCTGCTCGGAACACGACGCGCGTTACGAGCGGCATGCGTCGCCGTGCTGACGATTCTCACCGTCGGTATGACGCAAGCGAAGGCCATCACGACGCTCGCCGAAGACAACATCTACTCGGACGACGTGATCTTCTCGCGCGACACGCGCTATCAGCACATCGTGCTCACCGCTTGGAAGGATGACTTGCGACTCTTCCTCAATTCGCACCTGCAATTCAGCTCTCGCGACGAGTACCGCTATCACGAGGCGCTCGTTCACCCCGGCCTCGCGGCGCTGCCCGGTGCACGGCGTGTGCTCGTGCTCGGCGGAGGCGACGGACTCGCCGTGCGCGAGATTCTCCGGTATCCCAGCATCGAGAGCGTGACGCTCGTCGATCTCGATCCGGAGATGACGCGGCTGTTTGCGACACACCCGCTGCTCACGAAGCTCAATGGCGGTTCGCTCACATCGCCGAAGGTCCGTGTCGTCAACGCCGACGCGTTTGTCTGGCTGGATCAGAACACAGAAATGTTCGATTTCGCGGTCGTCGACTTTCCCGATCCGAACAATTATGCCGTGGGGAAGCTCTACACCACCGCGTTCTATCGGGCGCTCGAGCGACACGTCAGCCGCGGCGGGCTCTTCGTGGTGCAGAGCACATCGCCGTTGTTTGCGAGGCAGTCGTTCTGGTCGATCGTCGAGACGCTCAAGCGCGCCCGGCTCAAGACGTATCCGTATCACGTGTATGTGCCATCGTTCGGTGAGTGGGGCTTCACGCTTGCCGCGGGTGCCGATGCACCGCCGTACGCTCCGCCTGGAACGGTTCCGCCGGGGCTTCGTTTCCTCGCGGGGCCGGACGTCGCGCAGCTCTTCACCTTTCCGCGTGACATGCAAGCGGTGGCCGTCGAGCCGAATCGACTCAACGATCAGGTGCTCGTGCGGTACTACGAGAAAGAGTTCGACGCTATTAACCGTTAGGCGCCGCGTCCGGTGTCGATCAGCCGCAGGGAGTTCATCGCCGGTCTCGTTGCCGCGCCGGCGCTCGTCGGCCTAACGAACAAGGCCCCTCGGCCGATCGCCGGCGGCTTCGTCGACGACGCGATGGGCGTCGGCCATTCACTTCGCGACGGCAGGGCGGTGCCTCATCCGCGCGATCGCCGGCGTGTGCACGTGGCGGTCGTCGGCGGGGGCATCGCCGGACTGTCCACCGCGTGGGAGCTCGACCGCCGCGGAGCGCGGAACTTCGTCGTCCTTGAGCTCGCGGCACAGGCTGGTGGTAACGCGCGCTCCGGCGAGAACGACGTCTCGGCGTATCCATGGGCCGCGCACTACGTGCCCGTGCCGGGTCCCCGCGCGACGCTGGTCCGCGAGCTGTTCGTGGAGCTTGGCCTGCTCCGCGACGGCGAATGGGACGAGCGCTCTCTCTGCTTTTCGCCACAAGAGCGGCTGTTCATGCACGGTGAATGGCACGCTGGACTCGAGCCCGAGTTCGCCATGTCGTTAGGCGACCGGGCGGAATTCCGCCGCTTCGCCGACGTCGTCGCGGCGCAGCGCGCTACCGGCCAGTTCACGATTCCCAGCGCGCTCGGCGTAAGTCGCGCATCGGCGCTCGACCGGCTGTCGATGGACGCCTGGTTGCGCGAGCAAGGATTCACGTCGCCGCGTCTCTGGTGGTACGTCGACTACGCCTGTCGCGACGACTATGGCGCCTCATTGCGCCAGACCTCTGCATGGGCAGGTATTCACTACTTCGCCGCGCGTGAGCCTGACGAGCGCGGACCACTCACGTGGCCCGACGGCAACGGTTGGATCACGAAGCGGCTACTCGCGAAGCTCGGCGGATATGTCAAGACGAACGCGCCGGTGTCGCGAGTCAGACGAGAAGGATCGAGATGGCGGTTGACCAGCGCGCGCGCCGAATACGACGCCGACATCGTCATCTGGGCCGCGCCGGCATTCGTCGCCCCATACGTCGTCGACGAGCTCCGCGCCGAACGCCGTCGCACCGGCTTTGTGTACTCGCCATGGCTTACCGCGAATATCACCCTCGAGCGCTGGCCCGCTGAACGCGGGAGCCAGCCGGCCTGGGACAACGTGATTTATGATTCGCCCGGCCTGGGCTACGTGGTCGCGACACATCAGTCGCTGCGTACGTTCGAGCCCCGCACCGTGTGGACCTACTACCACGCCTTCGCCGATCTAACGCCCGAGTTGGCGAGACAAGAGCTCGTGAGGCGTGATTGGTCCTACTGGCGCGACCGCATCCTCGATGATCTCGCGCGCGTGCACGCCGACATCCGCGATTGCGTGTCACGCGTGGACGTTCTACGGTTGTGACACGCGATGATCCGCCCGACGGTGGGTTTTCTGACGGCACCTGACCGAAACCGGCCAACGCGCTTGCCCGGATTCTTTCACGCGCATTCAGATCAGAGCGGCCTCTCACTCTTCGAGGAGGCGCAATACAATGGTGTCGTGGCCGCTCGTCACGCGCTCGCGCTCGGTGGGTGAATCATCGAGCTTCCCGTCGACCGAATCCCGACTATATTGCAGACGTCCCAGGTCCCGGAGGGCGAGAGCCTTCTAACTCCGTCAGGACCCCGAAGGTAGCAGCGGCATGAGGTGTCTCCTGTCGCTTCGGTCGGCCTGGGACATTCGCGCGGGGATGACCGCTCTTCGAGCGGCATCCCCGCGCGAGTCGTTTTGGTCAGCGTTGTCCGCGTGAAGTAAATTCCCGCAGCGCGTCACGCGCCACCCTGCGCTCCATGCCATGATCGCCCTCGCTCGCAAATACCGTCCGAAGCGCTTCAGCGACGTCGCCGTGCAATCGCACGTGTCTGCGACGTTGAAGGGCGCGATTGCGCGCGGCCGAGTTGCGCATGGCTACCTGTTGTGCGGACCGCGCGGCGTCGGCAAGACGACGCTCGCTCGCGTGCTCGCGATGGCGCTCAACTGCGAGCACCGCGGTGAGGACGGCGAGCCGTGTGGCGTGTGCGTGTCGTGCGAACGTATATGGAGCGGCGCATCGAGTCTCGACGTCGTGGAGATCGATGCCGCCTCCAACCGCGGCGTCGACGACGCACGCGACCTTCGCGAACGCGCGATGTACGCGCCCTCCGGGGACGAGCGCTACAAGGTGTACATCGTCGACGAGGCGCACATGCTGACTCGTGAGGCGTGGAACGCCCTTCTCAAGATTCTCGAAGAGCCGCCGCCCCGCGTTGTCTTTGTCTTTGCGACAACTGAACCGCAGAAGATCGCGCAGTCGGCGGCGCCTGTCCTCAGCCGCCTTCAGCGATTTGACTTCAAGCGCATCGGGCCGGCTGAGATCAAGGGCCGCCTCACGACGGTACTCGCGAACGAGCGTCTTGCGGCGGAGCCGCAAGCGCTTTCCATGATCGCGCGTGCCGCTGACGGCTCGATGCGTGACGCGCTCAGTCTCGCCGATCAGGTGTTGGCGATGGGCGACGGTCGCGTCACCGCCGAGCGCGTTCGTGAGGCCCTCGGGCTCGTCCCCGAGGACGAGTTTCTCGCGCTCCTCGACGTGATTCTCGAGCGCCGTGCCGGAGAGGTGTTCACCTTCGTCGGCCGGCTCGCTGATGCGGGTATCGACTACGCGCTGTTTTTGAGCGGTCTCGCCGACATTCTGCGCGCCCAGCTTGCGGTGCTCCTCGGCGGCGAGCTGCCCGACCTCCCGGACAGCGTTCGCCACGCGCTCGAGGAAAGACGGACGCGATGGTCGGCGACGGATCTGCTGCGGATGCTGTCCGCGATCGGTGAGCTCGAGCCGCGCTTTCGGAAGAGCGGTCAGCAGCAATTGCTCATCGAGACGCTCCTCGTGCGCTTCGCCTTGCTCGATCGCACTGTGGAGATCGAGGATTTGTTGCGCGGCCTGAGTGGCGAAGGGAATGAGTCGTCCGCCGCGAAGGGGCGCCCGTCGAATGCTGGCGATGCTCAGCGTCCTCCGCGCCGAGATTCAGCGCCGCGCGTCACGAACGCGGACGTCCAGCCAGCGTCGGATCGCCCCGTGAACGACGAAAGGCCGGTTGTATCGCGCCCCGCGGCCATGGCGGACGTCGCCCGTGCCGTCGACCCGCCGCCACGACAATCGTTAGGTCCGACGCCGGAGCCGCTCGACCTGGCACGCGTTGCCGGACGGTGGGATGCGCTCGTCGCCCAAGTACGAAGCGACGGCAAGCGCGTACTCGCGTCCGCGCTCGAGCACGCGTTGCCGGTTGCCGCCACCGCCGCCGGCGACCTAACGATCGAGCTGGATGAACCCAATGAGTTTCTCTCGCGAGCCGTGGAATCGGGGAAATCGGACATTGCCGCGACACTCCGTCAGTGGTTTCCCGACACGAGGACCGTCCGCCTTCGGCACGACCCGGAACGCGCCGCCGTCGCACCGACGCGCGTGACGAGCGAGATGGTCCGGGCCGACCGGCTGAACGCACTGCGCAGGCGCGACCCGATTCTCGGTGCCGCCATCGACGCGCTGGACCTCGACGTGATTGAATAGGTGATAGGTGCTAGGTGCTAGGTGGAAGAGAAAGCACCTAGCACCTAGCACCTATCACCTAATGGCAGATCCAGCTCTATCTTTCCCTGGCCCTCTCCCACGAGCCATGCGCGACTTCATGAAGATCCTGCAGCAAGCGCAGGAAATGCAGGGCAAGTTCCAGAAAATTCAGGAAGACCTGCAACAGCTCACCATCACTGGCACCGCCGGCGGCGGCCTGGTGACGGTCGAAGTGAGCGGAACGGGGCAGATTCGTCGCATGAAGCTCGACCCGTCGGTGATCAATCCTGCCGACCCCGAGATGCTCGAGGACCTCATCGTCGTTGCCCTCGCTGACGCTCAGAAAAAGGCGCAGGACCAGGCCCAGGCCGAGATGGGAAAGCTGACGGGGGGCATGAATCTGCCCTTCAAGCTTCCCTTTGGGGGCTAGAGTTAGGTGCTGAGTGCTCGGTGTTAGTGAGTTCACCTAGCACCTCGCACCTCTCACCTGGCACCTAGTTAACACCTAGCACCTTCCCCGTGTCTGCGATTGACGACCTCGCGTCCGAGCTTGCCAAGCTTCCGGGCATCGGACGCAAGACAGCGCTGCGGCTCACCTACCACCTCCTCAAGCAGCCCTCGGAGCAAAGCCGCAAGCTCGCCGAAGCACTCGTCGCCCTCGCCGAGCGCGTTCATCCGTGCGAGAGGTGCTTCAACCTCACCGAAGGTGAGCTGTGCGCGATCTGCACAGATCCGCGACGAGACCAGACACTGATCTGCGTCGTCGAGGAAGCGTCGGATATCAGTGCCATCGAGCGGGCTGGCGAGTTTCGCGGCCTCTATCATGTGCTCGGTGGTCGTCTCTCACCTCTCGACGGCGTTGGCCCGGAGAACCTGCATATCGAGGAGTTGGTTCATCGCGTCGCGACGAGCCAAATGCGCGAAGTGATCCTGGCTACGAATCCAAGCCTCGAGGGCGAGGCCACGGCGCTCTACGTCCAACGTCAGCTTGCCTCACGACCAATCACGGTGTCGAGAATTGCACGCGGGTTGCCCGTTGGCGGTGACCTCGAGTATGCGGACGGCGTAACAATCGCGCAGGCCCTCGCGGCCAGGAGGAGCATGTGAGGGACCGGGCAGATTGGGATGACGCCAAAGCGGTGACCGCAGGGTTCCTTGGCGGTCTTATTATCGGCCTGCTGGTTTGGAGTACCCAAATCCGGCTAAGCCGCCGTGAGTTGTTCAGCCGGAACCCCGTCCGCCGTTTGGCGGCATTGGGCTACATCGGCGGGCGTCCCAGCGTCGATGCGGCGCGCCTGCTCACGGAGTATGTGCGCTGGGAACGACGGCCTTTACTGCGCCGCCGCGCCGAGCGGTTGTTGCGACGCATGCAGGCGCTTCTCAGTTGAGTGCGCGCGCACAGCGCGCACGAGAGGAAATAGACTTGCTGCGAGCGAGAGCGAGCAGCTTCGATCTGGCAGGGACGAATGCCCGTTGGTGCAGCGAGTTGGTCGTTCACCGAAGATGATTTCGGCGCAATCACGAAATCCCTCGAGCGCTTCCTGTTCGATAGCAACGCGCGTTGCGCGCTGCTCGTCGACCGGGCAGGGCAACTCGTGGCAACCGTCGGCGAGAAGCCCAAGTTCGACCCGACCGCGTTTGCCACGCTCACCGCGGCTGACTTCAGTGCCAACGACCAGCTCGCGAAACTGATCGGCGAGAATGATTTCAACTCGCTCTTTCATCAGGGCGAGAAGGAGTCGATGTACCTCGCCGATATCGCGCGTCGCGTCATCCTCGTCGTGCTCTTCGACAACCGCACAACGCTGGGGCTCGTCCGCCTGAAGATGAAGCAAACGGTCGACGAGCTCTCCAAGCTGTTCGAAGCCGTATTCAAGCGCGCCGCTGGTGCTGGCGCACCGCCGAACATTCTCGCCGGCGCCGACGACGAGATCGACAAGCTGTTTCAGTAAGGGAGAATGACAGCATGTCGATGATCAATTACGCCTCGCGCGAGATCAACTGCAAAATCGTTTACTACGGCCCTGGTCTTGGTGGCAAGACCACGAACCTCGAGCACGTGTACGGCAAAGTCTCGCCCGATACGCGGGGCAAGCTCATCTCTCTGGCAACAGAAACCGAGCGCACGCTGTTTTTCGACTTTCTCCCCGTGGATCTGGGCACCATCCGTGGCTTCAAGACGCGCTTCCACCTGTACACCGTTCCCGGCCAGGTCTACTACAACGCGAGTCGCAAGCTCATTCTCAAGGGCGTCGACGGGATCGTCTTCGTCGCCGATTCACAGATCGAGCGCATGGAAGCGAACCAGGAGGCGATGCAGAACCTCTATGACAACATGTCGGAGTACGGGTACGACCTGACGCGCATGCCCTTTGTGATTCAGTACAACAAGCGCGATCTGCCCAACGCCGCTCCGATTCGTGATCTCCAGGCCGCGCTGAACCCGGGCTGGGAGGTGGGAGACCCCTCGCGGATGCGTAACGCTCCGGACCCCTATCACCAGGGCGAACAGCTCGTGGAACAGCTGACGAGCGGGGAGTGGGTCGAGCGGGCGCCCTATTTCGACGCTGTGGCGGTGAACGGCGACGGTGTATTCGACACACTCAAGGCAGTCTCGAAGCTCGTGCTCAAGTCCCTGGCATGATTTGAGACCCGTCCGCTATCGCCTGTTAGCGGTCGGGTCCTCGGACTAACATTCATCGGGGCGCCGCTTCGCCGTACGAAGGTGAAGCGTCGTGAAGCGTCCTCCGAATCGCCGATAGCTTTCGAGCTGAATAGCTGCGTCAATGAATCTCCCGAATGCGCTCACGGTTGGCCGCATCGCGATCACTCCACTGATCGCCGTTCTGCCGTTCGCGCCGGCAACGACGCCGCGGTTGATCGCATTCATCCTCTTCTTGTTCGCGGCCGGCTCGGATTACGCCGATGGCGTGCTTGCGCGGTCCCGCAAGCAGGAGACGACGCTCGGGAAATTGCTCGATCCGCTCGCTGACAAATTGCTGCTCGTCGGAACATTCATTCCGATGTGGGCTCTGATGCAAAGCGGAAATGGCGTGTTTTCTGGCTCGTCATTCGGCACGAACGATCTGTCGCTCCGGTCGCTTCCGTTCCTCACCCCGTGGGGCGAAGTGGGTCTTCCCTGGTGGATCATTGTCATTGTCCTCGGTCGCGAGCTCGTGATGACGATCTTTCGTCAGGCAGCGGCGCGACGCGGCGTGGTGATCGCGGCCATCGGTCCAGCGAAGGTCAAGACCGGATTCCAGCTGCTCTGGCAAGGCACGGCGTACCTCTGGTTCGTCGTGGCGACCGCGGCGCTTCAGCACAACTGGAACGCAGGTGCCTGGCGGGGAATCGCGATGTTCATCGGCACCGCGGGTACGGTGATGATGAGCGTAGCGGTAATGCTCACGCTCTTCTCCCTCTGGCTCTACATGAGCCGCTACGGCCGCCTCTTCGTGCAAAGCCGCGCGCGCAGCTGACAGAACAATGGACGTCGAGCTCATCACCATTGGCGACGAGCTCCTCCTCGGCTTTACGATCGACACCAATGCCGCGCATCTCGCGCGCGAGCTCGCCTCGATAGGCATCGGCATCCGGCGTCGCGCCACGGTCGGTGATGTCGCCGTAGACATCGTCAGCGTCGTGCGTGAAGCGATCGATCGCACGGGCGCGGTGATCACCACAGGTGGCCTCGGTCCAACGAGCGACGACCTAACGAAGCCAGCGATCGCGTCGCTATTCGGCCGCGGTATGCAG
>QHUV01000256.1 GCA_003222065.1 Gemmatimonadota bacterium
GAAGTAATTCGGCGCCGCGACCTTTGCAATCTCCTCATCGAGCGCCGCGAGCGCTTCCCTGAGCTTCTCCGGAGTGGTCTCGCCGGCGATCGTGATCGGGCCGACGTGATTGAGCGTATAGTAATTGACGCCGATCGACTGAAAGAGGCCGCTGTCGACGAGTCGCTTCTGGAAGCGCGAGCCTGCCTGGTTCAACACATCCGAGAATACATCGGCCGCGTATGTTGCGGCCGCGTCTTTCACCGCGCTCGGGCCCTCCCACTTCAGCATAACGACGATCGAGCCGACGGGCTGCTCCGTAATGACGCCTTTGTTCCGCTCGAGCGGCGGTACCGGCGGGATAGGGTTGGAGACGAATGGATCGGCGCCGCGCTTCCAGTCGCCGAACACCGTCCGTGCGATCGCGAAGACTCGCGCCGGCGCCACATCACCTGTCACGACGATCGCGGAATTGTTTGGGATGTAGTAGCGCTGCTGAATGAAGCGCATCTGCTCGGGCGTCGTACGAAGAATCACGTCGCGCTCACCGAGCGGATTCTTACGGCTCCAGGCAGTAGTCCAGAGCGCCTTATCGATCACTGTGGAAAAGTGATAGAAGGGACTCGACTCGTTACGGTCGTACTCGCCGATCACCACCGCGCGCTCGCGCTCCAGCTCATCTTGTCGGAACAGCGGTCCTTTGAGGGGCGCCGCGAGAAAGCGCATTCCCGCTTCGAGACTGTCCGCGGGGAGCGTGACGTAGTAGTTGACGACCTCCTCCCGAGTCTGGCCATTGAACACCGCGCCTAACTCGGATGCGCGTCCGACGAACTGGTCCGGCTGCGGATACTCGGTGTTTGCCTTGAAGAACATGTGCTCGTAGAGGTGTGACAGCCCCTCGAACTGCGGGCCCTGCGTGAACGAGCCGTTTCGCACATCGACTTCGATCGTCACGAGCGGGACGCCCCGGTTCTCGACCACGATTACCTCGAGGCCGTTCGGCAACACCTGGCGCTGAATCCGTCGCTCGAGCTCCGCGCGTTGGCTGAATGCTGGCAACGCGAGCAGGGCCGCGAAGAGCGCGGCGAGCGGAAGTTGGCGTGGTAGCGTCTGGCGTACCTCCATGATTTCTTTCCTCAACAATGTCTGGCTCATCAACCGCCGCGACCGGCGCACGTGATCGAAAGCAGCTTCACGACCAGCTGAGTCTCGTCGCGAAGCGAATTGCGTTGTGCATTGGCGACGCACCGCGCGACACCGTTCATTCGCGACTCCGCCGTAACGAGCCCCTCGCAGCTTATACCACTTTTCGTATCGGTGGCCCAGCCGACCTCTTCTTCGAAGCTACTACCGCGGACGAGCTGGCAAATGCCGTACTTAGCGCGCGCGAGCTCGATGTGCCGTATTTCGTGCTCGGACTCGGCGCCAATATTCTCGTCGGCGACAAGGGATTTCGCGGGCTCGTCGTTCGCAACACGGCTCGACACTTTGCCTTTCGCGAACACGATTCGACCTGCACGCTGTGGACCGAAAGCGGCGCGGTCGTCAAGGACCTGATTCTGGAGTCGGTTCGGCGAGGCTGGTCGGGACTCGAGCATTACGTCGGCATACCGAGCACCGTTGGCGGGGCTGTATGGCAGAATCTGCACTTTCTATCGCCTGCCCCGGAGCGTGAACGCACCATGTTCATCGCCGAGGTCTTCGAGTCGTGTGAGATCCTCAGCGAAGAGAACGAGCGGCGCACCGTTGGGCCTGACTATGTGAAGTTTGGCTACGACGACTCTGTTTTTCATCATCGTCGCGACATCATTCTCGCCGCGACCTTCCGCCTCACGAAGGGCGACGCCGCGACGCTGCACCGCATCATGCAAGAGAATCTGAGCTGGCGCGGTGGCAAGCATCCGTGGCTGGACTGGCATCCGAGCGCCGGATCGGTGTTCAAGAAGATCGAAGGCGTCGGGGCAGGTCGCCTGATCGATCAATGCGGACTCAAAGGGGCTCGAGTCGGCGACGCGCAGATCTCGCATATCCACGCGAACATCATGGTGAACCTCGGCCACGCGACTGCGCATGACGTACGTGAGCTCATCGCCATTGCGCAACGCGAAGTCGAACAGAAACACGATCTCCGCCTCGAGCCCGAGATCGGGTTTATTGGCGAGTTCTAAACACAGCTCGCGTTAGTACTCCTGGCCCACGCGAAAGGCGAAACGCCACGGCGCCGCTCGGTCGACGGGTCGCGCCACGCCGAAACCAAGTAGTCCTGCGAAAAAGGTCAGACGAGCGTCGACAGTGGCGCGCATGCCGTTCGTGGGCGTTGAAACAGGCCCCAGGCATGGGATGAGCGCACCACAGGAGGACGTCCCGGTTGGGCTGAGACCGCGGATTGCGGCTCGGGCCGCATCCGTCGACGCTTCTGTCCAGCCGCTTTGAACGCCCGCGGCCATGCCGGGACTGAGTCCCGGGATGATCAGCGATCGTATGAGGCGCAATGGCCGTCGCAACACCGGGAAGGTATAGCTGGCTAGCATGCCGCCAGCCGCGGCTCGATCGCCGGCGAACTGCTTGTAATCGTAACCTGGCAGCGCGTTCTCGCCGCCCAGCTCGAAGAGCGCTTGCGACGGCAAGGACCTTCCGAGGACAATGCCGCCCTGCGCACGGCCGGCAATTACGAGATCACCAATGCTGTGACGCGCCGCCAGCGTCAGCTCGCTGCGCTGCCAGTTCAACTGGCCTCGCGCCATTTCATGCGACGCGACGAGTCCTAGTCCCGGCTCGAGGAACATCCCCGTTACACCGGGGTGTAGCTCGAACGTTGCCGCGCCGCGCCAATAATTCCCGTCCACGCTGCCGCGGTTGAGGCGGAAACGACCGACGCCAAGCACCGAGCGGCCCAATCGCGCGACTTCGGATCGGTCGCCGCTGAAGCCCGCTTCAACCGTGACGAGCGCGTCGTGGCGCGGCGCAAAGTTTCTCGTTAGGTCGACGGCGGCAACGCGGCGGTCGATATAGTCCTGATCGTCGATCCCGCCAAAGAGCGCGCCAAACCCTTCGCTCCCGCCCTCCAGCGGCGGGGTGAAATCGTTGGTGCTGGCGAGGGTGCGTTCGCCGCGAATGGTCGTCGTCCACCCCCCACGGTGGTATTGCAGCGACCCGCTGCCCCGCAGGGTTCTTTCGCTCCACGCCCAGCCGCCGAAGACATGCGCCGTTAGGCCAGGCGCCGCATCGCGAAAGCGCTCGCCACCGGCGAAACCGGTGTACATGCCTTCGACGCGGTTGAATCGAAAGACCTCCTCGAGCTTTGTGGGCGCGAGTTCGAGCCGCGGCGGCCCGTCCATCCTCCACGCGTCTGGCGCCAGATCGTCGAAATCCGATGCGCTCACGTTCGCCGTCGCGACACCCAAGGGCTTCATCCACCCTCGATATCGACCGATGCTGTCCGCCGGCGCATAGGAAAGCCGGCGGCGGTAGGGCAACCGCTCACCGAGCGTTCCGGCGCTGTCCACGCTCGCGCTGTCGCCGAATCCGGTGTGCCCGTCCACATCGAGATCGGCGAACCGCGACACCAGCCTGAACACCGATCGTTGGCTGCCTAACGGCGCGAATGTCGCCTGGAACTCCGATCGTTGGAACGATGGAAGCCAATACTGCCCGCCCACTTCCGCATTGACGAACTCGACGTAGGCCACGGCGATGATGCCCGGCATCCGCCCAAGTAGTGGACGCCGGCCGCGCGGGCCGGGAGTTTGCACGAACTGTCCACGCATGCGCACGATCTGATGCCTTGTGGCATCGAAATCAATCTCTCCCTCGAACGCAGCGATGCGAGATTTGCGAGCCGCGGCGTCGAACACTGGTCTCACGTGCACGCGGACGATCGGGACATCCCGGCCTCGCGCATGGAGGACGGCGATCGTGTCGCCACCAGCGTAGCGATAAAATTGCTCGCGATCGGCGGCGAGAGGGTGAACGGCGTGGATCGTGTCTTGTCCGCGACGGTGTTGTTCTGTCGAGCTGTCGGTAAGACTATCAGGTCGCGGGAGGCGTCGGTTCGATGGCGGGGGCGCCGCGCGCTCCGGGAATTCGACGCCTAACGTCAGTCGATCCCCGTAGAGATATGGAATCGTCCAGCTGCGGGCGAAGGACAGAGCGCGACGGCGATGAATGCCGCGAGCGCCCGCGAGGTATAGACGGAGTCCGCGTGCGAGGCCCCAACAGCCACCAACTGCAGAATCAGAATGGGACCGAGCATGATGCTCTCGTACGCGCGAATCGGCGCGTCAGGTTTCGCTCGCCGCGAGCTCGCGATTCAGTTCTTCGACTTCATCGGTCGCCGCGCTCCACTGCTCGAGCGCAGCATCCAGCCGTCGCTTGGCATGCTCGAGCTGTCCGCCGAGCGTGGCCGCGTCAGTGGCGCCCGTGGCGCGCGTATAAAGCTGCGGATCCTCGAGCGCGGCGGACACCGTCGCGATCTCTGCCTCGAGCTCGTCGATTGTCTTTTCTACGGTCTCCACGTCGCGCCGTGCCCGCCGCAGCTCACGAGTAAGATCGCGCGCTGTGCGAGAGCGCTTTTCAGACTCGTTTCGCCGCGTGCGTTCGAGGCGCTGGCGCTCATGCACGCGACGCAACGCTGCTTCCTCGCTCGCGCGCACCGCGGCCGCGCGCTCGCGTTCCGCGCTCACCAACTCCCACTCAGCGAAGCCTCCATCGAATTCTGTAATGTGTCGCTCATGTAGCACCCACAGCCTCTCGGTCAGCCCACGCAGCAACTCACGATCGTGACTTACAAGAATCACGGTGCCATCGTATCGCTCGAGCGCATCCTCGAGCGCCTCGATCGACTCGACGTCAAGATGATTGGTCGGCTCGTCGAGGATGAGCAGATTCGAACGCGAGAGCATGAGCATGGCCAATGCGACGCGAGCCCGCTCGCCCCCGGAGAGCGTCTCGGGGCGACGCTGCACTTCATCGCCCGAAAAACCAAACCGGCCAAGATGGCCTTGAATGAGCCGTCGTTCCCAGGCCGGGCGCAATTCGGCGATCGTCTCGTACAAGGTCTTGTCGAGCGGAACCTGCGAGAGGTCCTGTCGGTAGTAGGCGACGTCGATGCCACTGCCGAGTCGTAGCGCGCCCGATTCAACGGGATGATGTCCGACGAGTGCCTTCAAGAGCGTTGACTTGCCGGCGCCGTTTGGGCCGACGAGCCCAAGAACCTGCCCACGGCGTAGCGAGCCGGTGAACGCGTCCACCAAGACTCGCCTAACGCTCGAACCAGACTCCGTGACGCTGACCGTTGCTCGGTCGGCGATGGCGACACGGTCGCCACCCCGCTGTGCGACGTCGAAGCGCAGCGCCATCGAGTCGTCGTCCGCCACGGGAGAACTCAGCCGCGGCAAGCGTGAGAGCCGCTTGCGCCGGCCCTTCGCCTGACGACTGTTTTGTCCAGCGATGTTGCGGGCGATGTAGTCCTGTTCATGGGCAATCGTGCGTTGCTGCTTGTCGAATACGCGTTGTTGCGTCAAGCGCTTCTCATCGCGCTGCGTGACGAACGCGGTGTACGAGCCCGCGTACGGGGTCGCCGTTTCGCCCTCGAAATGCAGAACGTGGTCGACGACGTTTTGCAGGAATGCCCGATCGTGACTGATGAGGAGCACGGTCATCGACGACTCGCGAAGGAATTGCTCTAGCCAACGCGTCGTCTCCAAGTCGAGGTGATTCGTCGGCTCGTCGAGCAGAAGCACCTCGCCGCCGCGGACCAATTCTCGGGCCAAAGCGAGACGCCCCCGTTCGCCTCCACTCAATTGCGCGACGGGCGTGGAGCGCGCCTGCTGCGGCTCGAATCCGAGTCCGTGCAATACGGCATCGATACGTGACGTCGCGTCGTATCCCCCCTCGCGCGCGAACCGCTCGAGGTCCCGGCCATAGCGGTTCAGCGCCTCGTCAGACGCGTCTGTACTCAGGGCATGGGCTTGCTCGAGCAGCGATTGCTCAAGCGTGAGGAGCTCGGCGAGGCCCCCTGCCGCCACTTCCCAGACCGTCCCGGCATCACCGAAGTCGCGATGTTGATCGAGAAGCGCAACGCGAAGCGCGGACTGGCGAACGATCGTTCCCCGCGTCGGTTGGAGCTCGCCCGTGAGGAGTCGGAAAAGCGTCGTCTTGCCTGTACCGTTCCGACCGATGATGCCCCAACGCTCTCCGCTTGCGACTGTAAAAGTTATGTCGCGGAAAAGCACGGTCGCCCCGAACTGGACGGCGACATTCGACACTTGAATCTGCGTCATCTCGCTACGCGCGGCGTTGCTCCTCGTGGTGAACGACGACGCTCACGTCGTGGTCCATTGACGCCACTCTTCTTCGGCCAAACCGATCGTCAACCCCTTTGCGCCGGGACCAATCTCGCGAACGAGCGGCATGCGAAGCATGAGTGGCTCCTCAGCGAGCTTGTCGAGCCATCGCTCTTCCGAGATGGCCGCGTGGCGCATGCCTAGCGAGGCAAACGGACGCGACGCGCGATCGATCAGCGCGTCGACGCCGTATCGCTGCGCAAATCGCCGCAACTCGGATGGCGAGGCTGGCCGCTCGGCGAAATCAACGAAGTGCGTCTTGATCCGTCGCTCCGAAAAGAAACGCAACGCCTTTCTCGTGTCGGCGCTCTTCTTCACGCCGAAGATCTGAACTTCCATCGATTAGTTTGCGTTCGTAGCCGGTCGATCGGCGCAAGACACTGAATCCATGACTGCACTGGTGTCACACCCACATCGCGAACATAGGTACCGCCCGGCATGGTGGGTACCCGGTCCGCACGCGCAAACTCTCTGGGGGAAGTTTGCCCGGCGCGTACCGTCATTGCCAACACGACTGGAGCGTTGGTCTACACCGGACGACGATTTCGTCGATGTCCTACGTCTAGATGCGGGCCCGGAGCGCCCCCGGCTTTTTCTGTTACATGGTCTAGAGGGTACTGTGCGCTCGCACTACGTCGGTGGCCTGTTGCACATGGCGCGCGAACGCAATTGGGGCGCGGACATGCTGATCTTTCGTGGGTGTGGTGCCGAGCAAAATCGCGCCGCCCGCCTTTACCACTCCGGCGAGACAGGCGATCTCTCCTTCACGGTCAGCCGTGTACTCGAGGAATTTCCCGCCGCTCCGATCGTCCTCTGCGGCGTCTCGCTCGGCGGAAACGTGTTGCTGAAGTGGCTCGGCGAGCGCGCGACGTCGCTTCCGGATCGCATTCTCGCCGCGGCGGCGATTTCCGTCCCATTCGACCTGGAGCGTGGCTCCCGACATATCTCAGTTGGGTTTTCCCGCGTCTACGAACGACATTTCCTCCGAACGTTGCGTCGCAAAGCCGAGACGAAGCTGGCGCGATTTCCTGGACTTTTCGATCCAGACGCGATGTCCCGGGCGCGCTCGCTTTACCAGTTCGATAACGTGGTTACCGCCCCGATGCACGGATTTCGCGACGCCCACGACTACTACAGTCGTTCGAGCTCGCTTCGATTTCTCGATCGCATTCGTCGGCCGACCCTGCTACTAAACTCGAAAGACGACCCCTTTCTTCCCGCCGAGGTTCTCAACGAGGTAGCGTCGGTCGCGCTTGGGAATCCCTGCCTCACGATGGAGTTCACCGAGCACGGAGGACACGTGGGCTTTGTTTCTGGAGTGCCCTGGCGACCCGTGTACTACGCGGAACGACGAGTTGCCGAATTCCTCGCCGCGCGGCTCGAGGTTGGCTCCCACCAGCAGACACCCAAAGCCCTCGCCTGCGGCCTGTAATCGGCTCGTCGCCACGCTCTTTCTTTTACCGATCACGATGACCACATTCTCGCCCTTGAACGTCTCGTCCAGCCAGGAGCCCGAAATGCGGGTCCGCTCGCGCCGCTTACGCTTTCCTGGTTTCGGAAGTACCTCGGTGCCTAACGCCGTCGCATGATTGTCTTTTATCTCGGAGCTTTCATCGCTGGGCTCCTGTTGGGTGTCGCCGTCATGCTCTTTGGCATCGAGCGGCGGAAGGCAACGGCCTCGCCGCAACCCGAGCGGAGAATCAGGCCCTCGCTTCCGCTCGTGGCCGCTTTTGCGATCGCCTTCGGCTTGGCCGGATATTCGCTCTCGAGAGTCGCGTCGACGTTCGGCGCACTGATTGCCGCTGTCGCTATAGGTACAGCTGTCGCCGTGCTGATGCGTTGGCTTGTTGCGAAGTCGGCGGCGGTGTCGTTCGAGCACGACAAGGAGGACGAGCGGTTCGTCTTGCAGGGACATGTGGCGCGCGTCGTTTCCTCGATCGCGGCTGGCAGCGAAGGACGAATCATCTTCGATCTCGGCAGCGAGCACCGAACGTTGCGCGCGCGCAGCCTCGACGACGCGTCGGTCGACGAGGGTACTGAAGTCGTGATCGAGCGGATTGAGGGCGATCTCGCTTATGTGGAGCCCTGGGTTCAGGTGGAGGAGCGGCTCTAGAAGGGAGGCACGATGTCAGACGCGGTAATCTTTGCCGTCATCTTCGTCGGCTTCTTTGTGCTTCGCCTCGTCGCGGCGACGATTGTCTTCTTTTTCATCCTGCCGGACGGCGATCGTTGCCCGAACTGCGACGCGGTGACATTGCGTGTCAGGTCGAAGGGCTGGAAGGTGATTATGCCTTGGTTTCGCACCAGTTGGTGTTATGAGTGTGGTTGGCATGGGCTGCTCCGTCGCGGACCGCTCAGCCCCTCACCGACAGTTGAGCCGCGACGACAGGATACGAAGAAGACCTGATTGCGCTCCGCGGACCTGGAGTCAGCTCGTAGTGCAAATGAGTCTTAGCCAGTCCGGCCAGTTGCCACTGAGCTCGAAGAAGTCCTCAAAGTAGACGAGCCCACTGGCTTCGAGCTCCTCGATGACGTCGGCGAGCGAGTCCTCGGCCGCAATTGGACCGATGACAATGAGATTTCCGTCAACGCGAAACTCGTCAGGCGTCAGCCCGAGGCGTCCATCGATGTCGCGCCGACTGAGCCCGGACCGCTCATAGGCTGAACGGATAATGAAGAGAGTGGGTGCGCC
>QHUV01000257.1 GCA_003222065.1 Gemmatimonadota bacterium
GCATGGCCGAGCTCCTGGTTCCCCTAGCATCGGCCACGACTTGGAACGCGCATGTCGACAATGCGCACGCATCGTGGCACGCCTGGGGATCCCGCAGCGTCGAAGCGCTGGCGTCCGCCGGTAGCGCGCTCGGGAGGCCGGACTTGCTCAGAGCCGCTCGATCGGAGGCGGACGGACTCTGGACCCAATTTCTGCTCGCCGGGCACCCGGCGGCAACGGTGGCGCCTAACGGGGACATCGCGTGGTATCCGCAGATCGCCTACGGCGTCGGGCCGATGGTCGAGGGCTTCCTCGCGCTGCGAGATGCGACGGGTGAAGAGCGCTACGCAACACTTGGTGGACTTGCGGCCGGTTGGTTCCTCGGTGCGAATGACGCCGACAGGCCAATGTACGATGCCCACACCGGCCGTGGCTACGACGGGATCGATGGACCGGGGAGGGTCAATCGAAACGCCGGCGCCGAGTCGACGATCGAAACGCTCCTCGCGCTCCAACGCGTCGCGAGCGACCCTGACGCGGCGGAAGCGACCGTCGTTCGCCCGTTAGGCACCCACACGCTATCGCTCGCTGCCGTGCCTGCCTCGCGCGAGTTCGCTGGCCCCGATGGCGGAACGCTCCTGCTGCGCCGCGATAGCACAGGCGCCCCCGTCGTCGACCGGCGCAGTGTCGCGGCGATAACCTTGACCTACTGGCCGGCGGCCAATCCCACCGAGGTGCGTCTCGCGACGCGGCTGGTCGAGCGGTGGAACAGCGAACATCCCGACATCACGGTTCGGGTGCAGCCGCTGCCTGCCGGACGTTCGTCCGAGGAGGTGCTGCTGGCCGCGATCGTCGCGCACGCGACCCCCGACGTCTGCTCGAATGTGTCGTCGGCGCTGCTCGCCCGGCTCGTACGTGCCGGTGGTGTCGTTAGGCTGGACGACCGCGCGGCCACCGCGGCGCGGCTCGGCGAGCGGGCGACGCCGGCAATGCTTGCCTCCCTCCGACTCCGCGATGGTGGCATCTACGCCTTTCCGTGGAAGACGAATCCCGAGCTGCTGATGTACAACGTCGATCTGCTGCGGGCGGCGGGAGTGACACCGCCACGAACGCAGCGGGAGCTGCTCGATGCGTTTCGCCGGCTGCGCCGCGACGCCGATGGCGACGGCCGAGCCGACCATTGGGCCATGTGGGCGGCGCTGAAGACGACATGGTACGAGCGCTTCTACGATTTTTATCCGCTCTATCTCGCCAGCTCGAACGGTCGCACCTTGGTGTCACACGACAGCGTGCTCTTCGAGAACGACGCCGCCACGGCGGCGCTCGACGTACTGCGCCGGGGCTTTGCCGGCGGTCTCCTGCCGCGCGCCAACTTCAGCGACGGCCGTGACCCGTTCACCGATGGAACGGTGGCGATGAAAATCATTGGTCCCTGGTTCATCCGCGAGCTCGAGCAGATCAAGTCGCCGGGGCTTCACTACGACGTCGTTCCGGTGCCGGCCGCCGACGGCGTGCCTGACGAGCAGCGCTATGCGTTCGCGGATCTCCGCAGCATGGCGATCTTTTCGACAACGCGTCACCCCGATGCGGCGGCGCGCTTCGTGGCGTACCTCACGTCTCCCGCAGCCGACGAATTGCTCATCGAAGAGGCGAGTCAGCTTCCGTATCGGCGATCCCTGGCTCGGGACGCTCGCTTTACGCGCGCCCTCGCGCGGTGGCCGACGCTCTCGACCTACGCGCGCTACGTAGGACGTACACGCGACATCGACATCGATCCCGATGTCGTGGAGATCTTCGACGCACTGTCGGAAGCATACGAGGCGGGCGCTATTTACGGGACCATGCCCGTTAGGCAGGCGGTTGCCAATGCGGCCGCGGAAACGAGACGGATCATCCGTGCACGCTGAGGCGAACGACCGATCCCGCTTTGGCCGCGCCGAGCAGCGCTCGGGCTGGATACTCGTGGCGCCATACGCGGCGTTCCTGCTCCTCTTCGCCGGCTATCCGATCGCCTTCGCGCTCGTTCTCGTCGCACTCCGTTGGGATCTCGTCACCGCGCCATCGTTCGCCGGCCTTGAGAACGTGCGCACGCTTGCCGTCGACACGCGCTTCTGGCAAGCGGTCGGGAACACCTTTGTCTTTCTGGCCATTCACGTTCCGCTACAGATCGCGACAGCGATGGCGCTCGCCGTCGCCCTCAATCGCCGGCTCGCGCTGCGCGCGTTTTGGCGAGCGGCTTTCTTTCTTCCCGTCGTGATCTCCGGCGCCGTCGTCGCGATTCTCTGGAGCTCACTCTACGCGACTGACGTCGGCCTGATCAACCGGCTTCTGACGCAGATCGGCATCAGACCGGTGCCGTGGCTCACCGATCCGCGCACCGCGATGCCAGCGATTGCCGTGATGGCGACGTGGAAGAACGTCGGCTTCTACGTGATAATCTATCTCGCTGGGCTTCAGTACATCCCGCAGAGCTGCCGCGAGGCGATCGAGCTCGATGGTGCCTCGGCCTGGCAGCGCTTTCGCTGGCTCACGCTGCCGATGCTTCTGCCGCAGACGGTGCTCGTCGTGACGCTCTCCACGATCAACGGCTTTCAACTCTTCATCGAGCCGTATGTCATGACGGGTGGCGGCCCACTCCGTCGCACCTACTCGATCGTGCTCTATCTCTACACGAATGCCTTCTCGTATCAGAAAATGGGATACGCGGCGACCATTGGCGTCGCGCTGGCCCTGATGATCGGCGTGCTCGTTGCGATCCAGCGCCGTGTCATCGGCGCGGGCGAGGCAGCATGAGCGTCCTCAAACGCGCGATGCTGTATTCGGCGCTCGCGCTTTCCGCGCTGACCTTCATCTATCCATTCCTCTGGATGGCGGCGACGACGTTGAAACCCCCGGCGGAGGTTGGCTCACTGTCGCTGATTCCAGTTCACGCGACTCTGGATAACTACCGCACGATGCTGGACCGCGCGCCGTTCGGCCGCGCGCTCCTCAATAGCATTTTCGTCGCGAGCACAATCACCGCGTCGGTGCTCGTCTTCGGCTCTATCGTGGCGTATGCGATGGCTCGGCTCCGTTTTCGCGGCCGGCCCTTGCTCGAGGCAGCGACGATCGTCGTGCTACTCGTACCTGGTCAGCTTACGCTCATCCCACTTTATACGCTCGTCGTACAACTCGGCTGGATCGACAGCTACGCCGCGCTCATCGTGCCCTACGTCTTCAACGCGACGGCAATCCTCATGATGCGGCAGTTTTTTCTCCAGATCCCACAGTCGCTGATCGACTCGGCGCGGATGGACGGGATGGGCGAGCTCCGCATCCTCTTCACAATTTTCTGGCCCCTCGCGAAGCCGGTGCTCGCGACGGTGGCCATTTTCACTTTCATGGGCTCCTGGAACGAGGTGCTCTGGCCGTTGCTCGTCGTGCGTGAGCAAAGTCTGATGACGTTGCCGCAGCTGCTCACCGTGTTTGCCCTGGGCGGTGGCGCTGGCTCGTTAGGTGTGTCGCTCGCGTCGGCGATGGTGCTCGTCGTCCCGGTCGTCGGCGCGTACTTGTTCCTCCAGCGCTACTTCATCGAGAGCATGGCTGGGTCGGGCGTGAAAGGGTAATCGGAGATTCGATGCCTGGTCTCTCCTTCGAGCACGTCACGAAGAGCTTCGGTGACGTTCCCGTCGTCGAGGATTTCCATCTCGAGGTCACGAACGGGGAGCTGCTCGTGCTTGTCGGCGGCTCTGGCTCGGGCAAGTCGACGATACTGCGCATCGTCGCCGGCCTCGAGTCGGCGACGACAGGGCGAATTCGCATCGGCGAGCGCGACGTCACGGATCTTTCACCACGCGAGCGCGACGTCGCGATGGTGTTCCAGGATTACGCGCTCTACCCGCACATGACGGTACGCGAGAACCTGTCGCTCGGCTTGCGGCTGCGAAAGCTCCCCGGCGCCGAAATTGCCCGGCGCGTTACGTGGGCATCCGATATTCTTGGCATCGAGGCGTTGCTCGAGCGACGGCCGAAGCAGCTCTCTGGTGGGCAGCGGCAGCGAGTCGCCATGGGGCGCGCGATGGTGCGCGAGCCCGCGGCATTTCTCTTCGACGAGCCGCTCTCGAATCTGGACGCGGCGCTGCGCGGGCAAATGCGCATCGAGATCGGCACGCTGCAGCGACGACTCGGGACGACGACGATCTACGTCACGCATGATCAAGTCGAGGCAATGACGCTCGGCGATCGCATCGTCGTTCTCGCTAACGGGCGCATCCAGCAGGTCGGTCGGCCGATCGACCTCTATCGCGCGCCGGTGAATCGGTTCGTCGCCGGCTTCATTGGCACGCCGCCGATGAATTTCGTGCCCGGACGGATCGAGTCCGATGGCGGTTCGGTGGCATTCGTCGGCGACGGATTTCGTGTCGCTCTCGATCGCCTGCCAGGCGCAATGGCGCGTCCGCCGGTCGCGTTAGGCATCCGTCCCGAAGATCTTTTCGTCGAACGTGCCGCCCGCGATGGCGCGGTGCCGGGATGCGTCGTGCTCGTCGAGCGCCTCGGCGGGACGAGTCACGTGCATCTGGAGGTCGGACCCCACCGACTCTTAGCCGCCGTGATTGGTGACGTCCTTCCCGAGAAGGGCGATTACATCGGGCTCCGTGTGTCGGCCGAGCAGGTGCGTCTCTTCGACGCCGAGGGCCGTGCGG
>QHUV01000258.1 GCA_003222065.1 Gemmatimonadota bacterium
TTCGGCTTGGGGCTGGACACGCGCAATTACTATCGCGCCGATCGCGTCGAGGCAGTCGGGTATCACACGTTCGACGCCGTGAGCATGGAGGTCGAGCCCTTTGTCGGGGTGCGCGCCGAACGCGACCGTTCCGTAGGACCCGATTCACTCGCGACCAGCGGGCCCTGGAGCATCTTCGGCCGAACGTCGATCAAGCGCATGCGCCGCCCTAACCCGGCCGTAATCCGCGGGGCGCTGCGCTCGGTGATCGTCGGCGGCAACCTGGCATGGGAGGCGCAGCGCGTACGCGCGACAGTGCAGCTCACGAACGAGGCGGCGGCGTTCGACGTCGGTGACCGGCGTTTCGTGCAATCGACCTTGCATGGCGAGATTCGCTTTCCGACGTTCGCCGCTCAGGAGTTTTGGCTCACCACGCATTTGGTGCACACCTTCGGCGACACGGCGCCGCCACAGCGCTGGAGCTACCTCGGGGGTGCCGGCACGATCACCACGCTCCCTCTGCTAACGCTGGGCGGCGATCGTTTGCTCTACGTCGAGAGCAACTACTACGTGCCGCTTCAGCGCTTTGACTTGCCGATACTTGGTACGCCGAGCCTCACGCTGCGCCACATCATTGGCTCCGCGGGCGTCGGCAAGCTGCCCTCGTTCGAGCAAAATCTTGGGTTACGCGTTGCGCTGAGCTTCGCCCGCTTCGACGCCGTCGTCGATCCGGCTCGGCGCTCGTGGGAGTTTGGCTTCGGGCTGTCGATGGCGCGCTGAACCTCGCCCAAGCAACGCGAGCCTTCCTGGAATCCGTGATGAGCCGTTATCGCTCTTTCGTCCGCGTCCGTCCGTGTGCTGTTCTCCGCGATAGCCCGCGCTGACGCTGTACCAGCTGCGGCGCAATGACGCATGCGCAAAGTTGCGGTAGCTACAGACCCGAAATACATTGCCGAGCGTGATTGACGCGGCCCCCCTCTGGCCCGAGCGCCGCGCGTGAAGACGCTCGCCGTTATCCCAGCCCGTCTGGGTGCGAGGCGCCTCCCCCGAAAACCACTTCGATTACTTGCCGGTCTGCCTCTCGTTCTTCGAGTCTGGCAGCGGGTAGAGTCCATGCACCTCGCGGAACGCTGCGTGATTGCCACCGACAGCGACGAGGTCGCCGAGGCTGTCCGTCCGCACGGAGCGGAAGTGCTGATCACATCCGCGGAGCATCCGTCGGGCACCGATCGTGTCGCCGAGGTTGCCGCGCGACGCGAGTTTCGCGACTACGATGCGATCGTCAACGTGCAGGGAGATGAGCCGTTCGTCGCCGCGTCCGCGGTGCGCGGTGCGGTGAGCCAAATCACGTCCGGCAATTTCCCGCTCGGGACTGCCGCGGCCCGCGCGTCCGATGACATCCTTGAAGAGCCGAGCGTCGTCAAGGTCGTCGCTGCCGACGATGGACGAGCAATGTATTTTTCGCGGGCGGCCATACCGTTCTTGCGCGATGCGGCGGACGCACAATTGCGCACCACGCGCGTTTGGCAGCACATCGGCGTTTATGCTTACGCACGTGAGGCCTTGGCGCGCTGGGTGTCACTTCCGCCTCATCCGCTCGAGCGAATCGAGCGCCTCGAGCAGCTTCGGCCACTTGCCGCTGGCATGGCGATGGGAGTTGCGCTCGTAACTGAACCGCCGCACATCGGCATCGATACCGCCGCTGACCTATCACGAGCAAACGCTGACTGGAACGATTTCGAGGAACGCCACTGATGAATTCGACGCGATCGCAGACTACGAAATACGTGTTCGTCACCGGCGGGGTGGTTTCTTCTCTCGGCAAGGGAATCGCCGCAGCGTCGCTCGGACGATTGCTCGTCGAGCGCGGATTGCGGGTCACGATGCTCAAATTCGACCCGTATCTCAACGTCGATCCGGGTACCATGTCGCCGTTCCAGCATGGCGAGGTGTTCGTCACCGATGACGGCGCGGAAACGGACCTCGATCTCGGTCACTACGAGCGCTTCATCGATCGCTCCTTGTCGCAAGCGAACAACGTCACCACTGGTCGGATCTACCTCAACGTGATCACGAAAGAGCGCCGTGGAGAGTATTTGGGCTCCACGGTGCAGGTCATTCCGCATATCACCGACGAGATCAAGGCGGCAATTCGTCGCATCGCGCCGGAGAACGACGTCGTCGTCGTGGAAGTCGGTGGCACCGTCGGTGACATCGAGTCGCAGCCATTCCTCGAGGCCATCCGTCAGATGCGGCATGACGTTGGACGCGAGAATGCGATTTTCATTCACTTGACATTGGTCCCGTACATCGCTGCGGCGGGTGAGTTGAAGACCAAGCCGACGCAGCATTCCGTGCGAGAGCTGATGGAGATCGGAATTCAGCCCGATCTGCTCATCGTCCGCACCGAGCGGCCCATCTCCGACGAGATCAAACGGAAGATTGCCCTCTTCTGTAACGTCGAATTCGGCGCCGTGATCGAAAGCCCCGACGTGCGCACCATCTACGAAATCCCTCTCGTCTTTCACGAGCAGGGTCTTGATGCCAAAGTCGTCCAGAAGCTGGGGCTCGAGATGGAGTTACCCAACTTGTCGCGCTGGCGCGAGCTCGTTCAGCGTGTGCTCACACCACATCAACAAGTTCGAATCGCCGTCGTCGGCAAGTACACCGAGTACGCTGACAGCTACAAGAGCGTTCTCGAGGCGTTGATCCACGGCGGCATCGCCAACGATGTCGGTGTGGAAGTCAACTGGATCTCCAGCGAAGCATTCACGAATCGCGACACCGCGGGAACCCTGCTTTCCGGCTACGACGGGTTGCTTGTACCGGGCGGCTTCGGCGTGCGCGGCGTCGAAGGCATGGTCGAGGCCATCCGCTCCGCGCGCGAAACGGGACTACCGTTCCTTGGTATATGTCTTGGGATGCAAACGGCGATCATCGAGTTCGCGCGCAACGTCTGCCATCTCGAGGACAGTCACTCGTCGGAGTTCGAACCCGAGTGTGACAACGCCGTGATCTCGTTGATGGAGTCGCAGCAGCATGTGACCGACATGGGCGGTACGATGCGTCTTGGCGCCTATCCCTGCCGCCTCGCCCGCGGCTCTCGCGCCGCCGAGGTGTACGGAGTGCCCGAGGTGAGTGAGCGCCATCGACATCGATATGAGGTCTCTAATCGCTATCGCGACCTCTTTGTGCAGAACGGCATGCGGCTGAGTGGACTCTCACCAGACGGACAGCTCGTCGAGATCATCGAGTTGCAGGCGCATCCTTGGTTCATTGGCTGTCAGTTCCATCCCGAGCTGCAATCGCGCCCCACGCGTCCGCATCCGTTGTTCGCCGGCTTCATCGCCGCCGCCGCCAAGGCCAGTCGCCGACGCGAAGGCCGAGCCGGGGAGCGCCCGCTGGTCGAAGCAGCAGACTGACGCGGCGATGGTCCGCTTTCGCAGCGATGCGCTGTTTCTCATTGCCGGCCCGTGCGTTCTCGAGTCCGACGCGCTGAACATGCGCGTCGGCGATCATCTGGCGCGCCTCGCCGAGCGTGTCCCCGGCGGCATCATCTATAAGGCCAGCTTCGACAAGGCCAATCGCTCCAATAAAGATGCCGCGCGCGGCCCCGGTCTCGATGACGGCCTCGCCGCGCTCGCACGCGTCCGTGAACGTACCGGCCTCCCGGTGCTCACCGATGTCCATCTGCCGGAGCAGTGCGCACCGGCCGCCCAAGTTGTCGACGTGCTTCAGATTCCCGCCTTCCTCTGTCGCCAAACCGATTTGCTCGTCGCCGCCGGCGCGACCGGCAAGCCGGTGAACATCAAGAAGGGCCAATGGCTGCACCCCGAAGGAATGAAGGGCGCCGTCGACAAGGTCCGCGGCGCGTTAGGCGATCCGGGCGTCGCGCTCAACGCTCGACGCTCGACGCAAATCGCCCTCACGGAGCGCGGCACCTTCTTCGGCTACGGCGAT
>QHUV01000259.1 GCA_003222065.1 Gemmatimonadota bacterium
TCGGACTCGAGGACCCGGAGGACCTGATCGCCGATCTGGCACAGGCCTTCGACCGCATGCGCACATGACTGCGCCTAACGCGTGGCTCGTTTACGCGCTCGTGGCATTCGGCCTTGCGTCGTGCTCCGGCGGCGCGCCTAGCGGCAGCGCGGGGACGTCGACGGGCGCCCGCCGGGGTCAGGGTGCGACGCTGAGCGCCGTCCGCGCGCGTGGAGCGGTGAAGTGCGGAATAACCCAAGGCGCCGGCTTTGCGACGCCCGATGATTCGGGCCGTTGGCGCGGCTTTGACGTCGACTTCTGCCGCGCGTTGGCCGTCGCCCTCTTTAACGATTCCAACAAGGTGCAGCTGGTTCCCTACACGCAGCAGCAACGCTTCTCCGGCCTGCAATCAGGTGAGGTCGATTTGCTCGTCAATGGATCGTCCATAACGAGCAGCAGGGCACTGGAGCGGAACTTTCATTTCGGCCCTGTCTATTTCTATGACGGCCAGGGCTTCTTGATGGGGAAAGCGTCGAAGGTGGCACGCGCGGCGCAACTCGACGGCGCCACAGTATGCGTTCAGCAAGGCACGACGACGGAGCTCAACCTCACCGACTTCGCGCGTAAGAACGGCATCACGTTCAAGCCCGTCGTGATGGAGGATTTGCGCGCCGCAGTCGGCGCCCTTGCGGGTGGGCGCTGCGACGCGATCAGCCAGGACGGCGCCGGATTGGCCACGACGCGCACGATGCTGCGAAATCCTAACGATTACGTCATTCTCCCGGACCGCATCTCGAAGGAGCCGATCGCGCCCGTGATGCGCTTCGGCGATGACCAGTGGCTCGAGATCGTCAACTGGGTGTTCCGTGCCCCGATCGAAGCGGAAGAATTCGGTATCGGCAAGGCGAACGTGGCGACCGCCGTCGAGTCGACGGATCCATCGCTACGACGCTTCCTCGGGCTCGAGCCGGGAATCACGGACGGCTTCGGCTTGAATCCCAAGTGGACGTACAACGTCATCGCCACCGTCGGTAACTACGGCGACATCTTCGAGCGCAACCTCGGCCCAAAGACACCGCTCGGCATGGACCGCGGGTTGAACAAGCTTTGGACGGAAGGGGGGCTCATGTACTCACCGCCATTTCGATAGTGTCCGTCCGCTGGAACGCGCGAGCTCTTGGTCAGGCGCTGACGTTCGCCGTGATCGCCGCAATCATGTGGTGGCTCGCGCGGAACACGCAACTGAATCTGGAACAGCGCGGATTGTCGCTCGGCTTCGAGTTCCTTCGCCACCCGGCGAACTTCGAGATTGGCGACACGTCTGGCCTCCAGTTCAGTCCCGAGCACAGCTTCGGCCGCGCGATTCTCATCGGTCTCGTAAACACCGCGCGCGTCGCCGTCGTCGGTTGCGCGCTGTCGATCGTGCTTGGCTTCGTGCTCGGCGTTTTGCGGCTGTCGGATAATGCCGCGTTGCGCGGCGTCGTGCGCGCGGCCGTCGAGTTGATGCGCAATACGCCGATATTGCTCCTTCTGCTCTTCCTTGCGGCGACGCTTCACAGCATGCCGTCACCGAAGAACGCGTTCCAACCGCTCCCCGGTGTGTTCCTTTCCGACCGCGGCCTCGTGCTGCCGTTCTTCGATCGGCCGCGTCTCGTCGGATTCAACTTTGTCGGGGGCGTCGCGCTGTCGCCGGAGTTCGCGGCGTTACTGGGCGCCCTCGTGATGCATCATGCCGCGCATGTCTCGGAGATTGTCCGCGGGGCGATTCTTGGCGTAGCGCGGGCGCAGACTGACGCCGCGTTAGCACTCGGACTGTCACGAGGGCAAGCGCTGCGCTTCGTCGTCATCCCGCAAGCCCTGCGCGCGATGACGCCCCTTCTGGCGACGACCTGCGTGAGCCTAACGAAAAACTCCAGCCTCGCGGTGGCAATCGGCTTTCCGGACGTCGTGAGTATTCTCAACACGACGGCGAATCAGACGGGCCATAGCATCGAGACCATGCTCATCATGATCGCGGTCTATCTCTCGTTGAGCCTCCTCGTTGCCGCCACGATGAATCGCTATAACGCGCGTCTCTTGCGCGTTGGCGGCTGACCATGTCCGCAACGGCGACGGCGATTCCGGCACGCGGTCCACGGCGCGTTCTCGGAGGCACGCTCGCGAATTTCCGGAGCGCGACGCTGACGGCCCTCGCCATCGTGATCGCCGCAAGCGTTCTCGTGCCCTTCGTCCGCTGGGCGCTCATCGACGCACGATGGAAGGGCACGGCGGCTGATTGCCGCACCGAAGGCGTGGGTGCGTGCTGGGCCTTCATCACCCACAAGCTCCCATTCATCATGTTTGGGCTGTATCCCGCGGTCGAGCGGTGGCGCCCCGCGCTGGCGACGGTAGTGATGCTGTCGCTCGTCATCGCGACGATGCTGCCGATCTGCTGGCGCCGATGGCTCATCGGCGCGTGGATCGTTGGGCTCGCGATCGCGCTCTGGCTCATGGGTGGGGGACTGTCGTTGACGCGAGTGCCGACCCAGGAGTGGGGCGGTTTTCCGATCACCCTGATGCTCACGGTCATCGGACTGGGCGGCGGTCTCCCGCTTGGCATTTTGCTCGCGCTGGGCCGCCGTTCGCAGTTGCCACTCCCGCGTCTAACGGCGACGGCGGTCGTCGAAGTTGTTCGAGGCGTGCCACTCGTTGCCGTGCTGTACCTCGCCGTGCTCGTCGTGCCGCTCGCACTCTCTACGGGCGTAGAAGTGGACAAGCTGCTGCTCGCGCAAGCGGGCGTCACCGTTTTCGCCGGCGCCTATCTGGCCGAGGCGGTTCGTGGGGGATTGCAAATGGTTCCGGCGCGCCGCATGGACGCCGCGCGTGCGCTCGGGCTGACCTGGTGGCAATCGACGCGACTGGTCGTGCTCCCCGAGGCGCTGCGGATCGTGATCCCCGCATTCATCTCGATTGCCGTTGGTTTCTTTCAGGATACGAGCCTGATCGTGATCATCGGGCTTTTCGATTTGCTCAATACGGCACGCCTCGCGGCGCAGGACCCGGCATGGCTCGGTTTCCACACGGAGGCCTACGTGTTCGTCGGCCTCGTGTACTTCGCCGGAAGCGCGCTCGTATCGCGATACGGGTTGTGGTTGGAGCGGCGTATGGCCGTGTCAACGCGTCGTGCGTGACCGCACCAGCTCGCGCAGCCTGGGCATCTGTGTAGCGATGAGTGCCTGTAACTTGGCGTAGGCGTCATTCAGGTCGGCCTTCACGACGTCGAGGGTGCGTTGCTCCGCTTCGGTGGGTGCCGCTGACGACGACTCGAGACCGCCGAGCAAATCGAACGCCTGACCGATCGGCGTCGGATAACTCTGACCGAACCGCGCGCGCAACGTCGTTAGGGTAGCGCCGATGGAGCTCACGAGACTGTCCGCGGGTAGTTTGGCACCGAGAGCGGCAACGAGACGCGTGTATTCGCTATCGATCGCGACAAAGGTTCTCCTCTGGTCGGCGAAATACCGGCTTGTCGAGTCGATCTGCGTCATCATGTTCCAGCGCGCCCGAAGTGCTTCAGGTGTCGTGTTCACCCGCGGATCCGCGCGCACGTGCATGGTGCGCTTGAGAGTCGTGCCGCGAGCGACCAGCTCGATCGTGTAATCGCCCGGCGGCACGAAGGGCGACCGCGGCGGTCCGTAGTAGCCCGAGTCTTCGGGCGGCGGGACGAACGCGAATTGTGTACGCAAATCCCACTCGACGCGATGCATGCCGCGCGTCGACGGCCCCGCCATCTCACGCACGACCTTATTGTCAGCGCCGAGCACACGTATCCGGACCGCTGCCGAGCCATCCGTGTCCTTGGCGAGATAGTAAGTGATCAATGCGCCTAACGGCTTGTTGGGCGTCATGAACGTCCGTGCCCCGGGCAGGGGCAGGTCGCGCCACTGATAAACTTCCATCGCGTCGCGGACTGGAAAGAGCTGGACCTCCGCGGCGCTGGAGGACGCGTCCCATGTTTCCAGTGGCGCGATGTCGTCGAGAATGATGACACCGCGTCCATGCGTCCCCAACACGAGATCGCCGTTGATAACGGCCCGATCGACCATTACATGCGGCAGCCCGCCGGCAGGGAATGTCCAATGGCGGCCGCCGTCGACGCTCCAGAACAGACCGAATTCCGTGCCGACAAACAGCAGTCGCGGATTCCGCGGATCTTCCGTCAGCGTCTTCACTGAACCGCCGGCGGGTAGATCGCTCGCGATCGAGGTCCATGTCACGCCGCCATCGGTCGTCTTGAACAGATAGGGCTTCGGATCATCGTCGGTGTGGCCGTCGAAGGCGACATACGCCACGTGCGCGTCGAAACGCGATGTGAGCACGCTGCTCACCATGTGGGGCGTCGTTAGGCCGAAGCGCGCCGTGAGGTTCGTCCAATGCGCGCCACCGTCCGTCGTGAGCTGGACGTTCCCGTCGTCGGTGCCGACGTAGATCGTGCCCGCCGCCTTCGGCGATTCGCTGATCGTCGTGATGTTCCCGTACTCGCTCGTGCCGTCGTCTCGGGAGAGCGTCGTGCGATCGCGCGCCGGGATGCCGGCACCCAGAGGGAGCTTGCGCCAATCCTGCCCGCGCGTGAGATCGGGGCTCATCACCTGCCACGTCGTGCCGTAATCGATCGTGCGCAGGAGCCTGTTGGCGCCATAGTAGTAAACGTGCGGGTCGTTAGGCGAGACGAGGATGGCCGTGTTCCAGTTGAACCGATAGCGCTCGGCGCGGTCGGCGGCGACGGGTGTGATCCGGCGTTCCTCGCGAGTGACGAGATCGAACACATAACCGCGGCCGTTTTGCGAGTTCGTATATACGAAGCGCGAATTCGCTGGATCGGTGGCGACCTGGAATCCGTCGCCATAGCCGATGTGCATCACCTGATCGTCGGTAAGCGGGCCGCGCGAGTACGTGCCACTCGGGAACGCATAGGTCCCGTTGTCTTGGGTGCCTCCGTAGATCCAATACGGCTCGCGCGCGTCGACGGCGACATCGTAGAACTGACCGATGGGAAGGTTGGCGACATAATCCCATTGTCGGCCGCCGTCGTACGTGAAATACACCCCACCGTCG
This sequence comes from Gemmatimonadota bacterium, assembly GCA_003222065.1. Lineage (GTDB taxonomy): Bacteria > Gemmatimonadota > Gemmatimonadetes > Gemmatimonadales > Gemmatimonadaceae > AG2. The sequence continues at coordinate 5,074 of QHUV01000259.1, forward strand.
TTGCCGAGCATGACGTGGCGCGGATCGCTCGGATCGATCCACATCGCGTGGTGGTCAGGATGAACGCGCACGGCGACCGAATCGCTGGTGAAGATGAGCGCGTAGACGATGTTCGGATCGCTCTTGGCGATATCGATGCCAATGCGTCCCACGTCCTCGTCAGGAAGGCCACTCGTTATGTGTTGCCAGCTATCACCGCCGTCGAGCGAGCGCCACAGACCGCTCGTCGCGCCGCCCCCGACGAACCCCCAGGCACGCCGGCGCCGCAAATACGTGGCCGCGAAGAGCGTCCGGCCATCAGCGGCCATCGCGACATCCGTGACACCAGTATTGGTGTCGACGCCCAGCACTTTCTCCCAGCTCTTACCGCCGTTGCGCGTCCGGTAGAGACCGCGCTGCTCGTTAGGCCCGAACAGATGGCCGACCGCGGCAACGAAGACCGTGTTCGCATCGCGCGGATCGATGACGATGCGGCCGATGCTCTGCGTCTCGCGAAGCCCCATGTTCTGCCAGGTCGTCCCGCCGTCGAGCGACCGATACACACCGTCGCCCCACGTGGAGCTCTGACGATTGTTCGCTTCGCCAGTACCGACCCATATGACGTTGCGGTCGCTCGGCGCAATCGCGATGTCGCCGATGCTGAGCGCCGGCTGTGCGTCGAAGACCGGTTGCCACGTCGTGCCATTGTTGAGAGTTCTGAACACGCCGCCGGACGCCGTGCCGACGAAGATGATGCGCGGATCACTCGGCACTGCCTCGATGTCGTCCACACGTCCACCAAACGACGCCGGGCCGATCGCCCGCCACGCCGAGTCAGGCCAATTGTTGTGCGCTTGCGCGAGAAGCGGGGCAGGGAAGGAGACGACAGCGCCAGCGACGAGGCAGTGCAAGGAGAAAGCGCGCATCGCAGAGAACGAAGGAGTGGGATAGCGGCGTAGTGGCCGTGCAGCGGCGGGGTGCATAAAAGTCCGACGGAGATCCGACGACGATGAGTCGCATCGAGGCCAGCTCTTGCTCCGCCGGTGAGAAGCGTCGTTTCGGAATAGGTGTACCCGTCGGGCTCGAGACTCGTCCGTAGGCGGCGGCAAGCTCGCGGAGATCGTCGCTTTCGCGGCGGTCGAGCGCGGCGAGGAGGGCGGCAACCCGCGGCTCCACGCCTCCGGCAATCTCACCTAACGAGCGAAGCGCACGCCGCTCACGGGCCGCCGCGTACTGCACCTGATCGACAGCGCCGTAGTAGGCGGCGAGCCTGTCCGTCGACGTCGCCATGAGCTGCAACCCGAGTCCGAAATTGCGCGCAAGCCGCGCCTCGCCTCGGCCCATGACCTCACCGCCGAAGAGATCGAACGACGCCACATCCGCGCTCGCCATCGTATACGCGATGAGAGCGGCACTCGCCGCGTTGCGTCCAAGCTGCGTGCGATCGATCCCCCACAAGTCGTCGAGATTCGAGTGAATGAAACGATCGGGCTCGTTGCCGAAACCGATCGCTGGAACGCCGGCGTTCAAGAATGAATCGTGGTCCGAGTCTCCCTCGAACCACACCGTCTGGGCGTTGTAGCGGTGCTCGCTGCCGTTGTGCGCGAGGTGCGGCCTCGTGTACAGCCCGTACCCATTCCGGAATTGCGTGATGTTCGCGCTGTTGCCCGCGACCATATACTCGATCACCGCTTCGGCAACGTCGTTCAGGAAATGAAAGCGCGACGCCGGCACGCGAAACACGTTTTGTGTGCGCATCACGTCAATCGACTGATCGGCGCCCACCATGTCTTGATTTATGTCGACCCAAAGGCGCTTGAGAATTGCCGGATGGTCGGCGAAGTAGCGTGGCTCACTGTTGTTCTCAGTAGTCCACCAGAAACGAATCGTGCGCTTGGGACGCGGCAGATGACCGTCGCCAATGAGCC
>QHUV01000260.1 GCA_003222065.1 Gemmatimonadota bacterium
CCTTCACTCACCTCGCCGCGTTGGCGGCGCTGCTCCCCGCGAGCGTCATGCACGGTCAACGCACGAATCGCTCCCCCTCCGAGTCCCGCGATGTCGCCAGTGCCTCTGCCGCGACGAGTCTGGCTGTCGTCAACGCTCGCATCTGGACGGGCGACGCCCGGCGACCTTGGGCTGATGGACTCGCCGCCGAAGGCGAGCGCCTTACGCTGGTCGGCTCCAGCTCGGAAGTGAAGAAACTCGTCGGCCCGGCGACGCGCGTCATCGACGCGCACGGAATGATGGTCGTGCCAGGCTTCATCGACTCACACGTTCACTTCATCACCGGCGGATTCGGCTTGTCGTCGGTTCAACTCCGCGACGCGAAAACGCCGGCGGAGTTTATCAGTCGCATCAAGACGTACGCGGCGACGCTGCCCGCCGGCACCTGGATCACCGAAGGCAATTGGGACCATGAGCAGTGGGGCGGTGAGCTTCCTCGCCGCGATTGGATCGACTCGGTGACGCCTAACAATCCCGTCTGGATCAATCGTCTCGATGGCCACATGAGTCTGGCGAACAGTGCCGCCTTGCGTGCCGCCGGGGTCGACGCGAGCACGCCGGATGTCGCGGGCGGCACGATCGTGCGCGGTGTCGACCGATCGCCAACAGGTATCCTCAAGGACAACGCGACGTCGCTCGTCGACCGTGCCGTGCCAGACCCCGCACCGGCCCAGGTGGATCGGGCCATCGATGCCGCGATGCGCTACGTCGCCGGGAACGGCGTGACGTCCGTACACAACATGGGAACATTCGCCGATCTCGCCGCATTCGAGCGTGCACAACGAGCGGGAAGGTTGAAGACCCGCATTTATGCCGTTGTGCCACTCGCATCCTGGGCACAGTTGCGAGATACGGTCCATGCGCGCGGCCGTGGCGACGCGTGGCTCCATATCGGCGGCCTCAAGGGGTTTGTCGATGGCTCACTCGGCTCCCATACGGCGGCGATGCTCCAGCCGTTCACTGACGCACCTAACGACACGGGACTCTTCGTCAATACAGCGGAGCATCTCTACGAGTGGACCTCCGGCGCGGACAAAGCCGGACTGCAGGTGATCGTTCACGCCATCGGGGACCGGGCGATCCGCACGCAACTCGACATTTACCAGCGGGTCGAGCGAGAAGATGGGCCACGGGACCGGCGGTTCCGCATCGAGCATCTGCAACACATTGCCCCGGCCGACATCCCACGCGTCGCGCCGTTAGGTGTCATCGCGAGCATGCAACCCTATCATGCGATCGACGACGGCCGCTGGGCGGAGAAAGTCATCGGCCACGAGCGCGCGAAGACGACATACGCGTTCCGCTCGCTCCACGATGCCGGCGTGCGGCTGGCGTTCGGCAGCGACTGGTTCGTCGCACCGGCGACGCCGCTCGAGGGCATCTACGCCGCCGTCACGCGCCGTACCTTGGATGACAAGAACCCGGGCGGGTGGATACCCGAGCAGAAGATCACGGTCGAAGAGGCTCTCCGCGCATATACAGCCAACGCGGCGTACGCGGAGTTCGCGGAGAAAGAAAAGGGAACACTCGCGGCCGGAATGCTCGCCGATTTCGTGATCATTGATCGGGACCTAACGAGGATCGCCCCCGAGACGATCCGCGACGCGAAGATCGTGATGACAGTCGTTGGCGGTACGGCGGCGTTCGAACGCGCCACGCCTTAGGAACACTGGGCTAAAGCCTCGCCCAAAGCGTTAGCGGAGAATTCTCGATATTCGGCAGATTTGGTGTCGCCTGAATTCCAGACGGTGCCAGCAGTCCGGGCAAGATTATCCACCGTCCGGGCGAGGCGACACCATTGGCGTTGGTCTGGGTAACCGTACTGTCTGGAAGAAGGCTCAGAGCGTCGAGCGGCTTCCAGTTAACGGTCACTCCTCCAACGCCATTGCCGACCTTGTCGATCACTCTGACTGACGGAAATAGCGTACCGCCTGCCGCCGCGATAACCGTGGTATCTGCCAGTGTCCAAGGGATGATCGACTGCGCCGGCCCCGCCGTCAGGTTAATGTCGCTCGAGACGGCCGGCGCCAACGGCGCCGATGTCTTGCTGCTATCCGAGAACTGCAGCATCCACAGCCCGACGCTCAGATTGAGTGAGAGATCGCTAAACGTAGCCACGCCGTTCGCGTCAGTCAGAACACTTATCGTTCCGCCGAGACCGCGCGGAAAGGTGTCGCTCACGGACGTCGTGCGTTCGATCGTTGTCGGGATGCCGGTGGCGGAGCGGCTCACCAACGGTCCCTTTGTCGAAGGAATCACGCGTCCGCACGCCGTTCGCGTGCAGTCCACGGTTGGAGCGACGAAGATCGTCCGAGCGGCGGCCGCGACCGGATTCCCGAATTGATCCGTGACTTGAACCTTTGGCTGTGTGCCTAGCCGTAACGTCGCCACGGCGAGGGGCGATGGCTGCTGCAGAACGGCGAGTCGAAACGCCAGCCCCGGTCGCACCGTCACCGCGAACGCTACCGGCGCGAGTGTCGTCTGAGGTACCGAGGCGGTAACCCGAATCGACCCGGCGAGCGTGTCCGCGACGAGCAACGCCGACGCCACACCGTCGGTACCCGTCGTCGCATGCACCAGCGTCTGCGGCGGGGCGCCCGGGGTCGCCAACAGGCTCGCGCGCCCGGCCGTCACCTGAAAATCGACCGCCTGCTGCGCTACCGGATTCCCAAACGAGTCGGTGATCTTCACGCTCAGCGGCTGGCCGAGTGTGGCCCGGACTGTATCCGCTTGATTGTTCCCGCCGAGGATGCCTAACGCGGCGGCCGCGGCGGACGTCGCCGTCGCCGCGACGCGCGTCACCACCGAGGACGAGCCGGCAACGGTCGCTGTGAAGGTGTACGTGCCGATCCCTTGGCCGAGCGTCAGCGTCGTCGACGCGATACCGGTTGCATCCGTGATTGCGCTCGCCGGCGACACGCTGCCGAGTCCATTCACGGCGCTGAAATTGATCGCCGCGCCGATCACGAGATTGCCGCTCGCGTCCATCGCCTGGACCGCGAGTCGCGTCGTCAGCGCGCTCCCGACGATCCCTGATTGCTTATCGCCACCGAGAACGCTCAGCGTCGCGACAGGCTTGACGTTCACCGTCGCCTGACCCGTAATGCCATTGAGGCCCGTCACGACCAGCGTTGTGGAGCCCACCTTGCCGGTCGTTGTCACGAGCCCCGTTTGGGTCACCGTGGCAATCGTCGCGTCGGTCGTGCTCCACGTGACCGGAAGGTCCGTAACGGTCTGTTCGAGGTGATCGAACACATGCGCGTTGAACTGCCACGACGCCAATAGTGCGAGCGTCGCCGGCTGCGGCGAGATGCCGATGAACGCCGCCGTCGCGCCCGGTCCAACGTACGACATGGCAACTGGCTCCGGCGCGCTTGCCGTCTCGCCGACCCTCGCGACGAGCGACTGCAATCCTCCGAAATACGCCGTCGTGCCCTGCCGCAATTCGACCGACGCGACCACAGACTGCTGGGTCCCTTGAATCGTTAGGTCGATGTCGATCGTGATCTCGTTCGCGGCCGCCGGGAATGCGATCGTCGTGTCTTTGAGCATGGGACCAGCCGTCTCGTCCGTCGTCACTCCGCGGACCACGACGTGGACATTGTCGAGCGTTACGGCGAACGCCGCCAGCCTTTCGTAGATCGCCTTGGCCTGAGGTGAGAACTGCGGCGCGAACGCGACGCGCAACGCTTGGCGTTGACCGTTCGTCGGGGATTCAGAGCATGTGACGGCAGTTCCGACGAACAACAGCGCCAAGATGACGCGCGGTACCGAGCGAAGCATGAGGTGGGACGACTGGAAAATGAACACGCCTCCTGTCGGAGGCGCTGCGAAAGCAGGGCGACGCCCAACATTCGGCCTCGCACCACCGACTGTCAAGCAACGTTCTTTCACGCTAAACGCTCAATGCGCTCAGAATTTCACGAGCTCTTCCACGCCGCGCTTGATGTCCGCTACCTGCGGAAGAATCGCGTCCTCGAGCTGCGGCGCGTAGCCGACGTAGGTGTCCGCGGCCGCGACGCGCTTCACCGGCGCGTCGAGCCACGCAAAGCAATCATCGGCGATGCGTGCGGCGATCTCTGCGCCGTAGCCCCACGAGAGCGAATCCTCGTAGAGCACCATCGCGCGACTTGTTCGCCGCACGGATTCATACACGCGTTCCTGATCCCACGGCGACAACGAGCGCAGATCGATCACTTCAGTGCTCACGCCTTGTTCCGCCAATTGGTTTGCGGCAACAAATGCGCGCTGCACCGTAGCGCCATAAGTCACAATGGTAGCATCGGTCCCTTCTCGCACGACCTTCGCCTTTCCGAAGGGAATCATGAAGTTCGAGCCGGGATACGCCGCTTTGTTATACGTCTGCCTATAGAGATGCTTGTGCTCGAGGAACATCACGGGATCCTCGCAGCGGATCGCCGTGCGAAGCAATCCGTTCGCGTCGAGCGCTGTCGCCGGACACACAACGCGTAGGCCAGGGCAGTGCGTGAAGAGCGACGCACCGGTCTGCGAGTGGTAGATCGCGCCACGGATGTAGCCTCCATACGTCACGCGCACGACCAGAGGCGCGCTGAACGCGCCATTTGAGCGCCAACGCATCGTCGACAGCTCATCTCGCAACTGCATGTAGGCGGGCCAGATGTAGTCGAAGAACTGAATCTCGACGACCGGCTTGAAGCCTCGTAAGGCAAGTCCGATCGCACGGCCGACGATATTCGCTTCGGCGAGTGGCGAGTTATATACCCGCGCCCCGCCAAATTCCTTCTGCAGTCCCCACGTGACTTTGAACACGCCGCCTTTGCCTTTCACCTTCCCCGCGTTTTCCTCGCGCGAGATATCGGCGACGTCCTCGCCGAAGACGAGAATCCGCGGATCCCGGCGCATTTCGTCTTTCATGCACGCGTTGAGGAGATCGACCATCGTCGTCTCGTTCCCGGCGAATTGCGGATCGTCCTCCGTGTCGAATCGCTCGCTCGTTGGGTCGACATCAGGCGAATAGACGTT
>QHUV01000261.1 GCA_003222065.1 Gemmatimonadota bacterium
TACATGGCACGTTGCAGCGCTCAGGAATTGCTGCGAGAGTGGAGCGAATGTACGCTTCGCCTCTCGGATATCATTGGGACGGCGGTCACGGTCGCGTCGGTGCCGGGCGGCATGACGTCCGCGGCGGTCGCGGACGCCGCGGCGTCGGCGGGAGTTCGCTATCTCTTCACGTCGGAGCCGGTCACGCGCCCAGTGCCGCACGGCCCGTGCGTTCTGCTCGGTCGCTTCCACATGCGGACCGGCATGTCGCCTTCGCTCGCGGGGGCGCTCGCGATGGGGAAACTCGCGCCCCGCGCCCGACTCTGGTTGGCCTGGAACGTGAAATCGTTCGCGAAGCGAGGTGCCGTTAGGCTGTACGATCACCTTCGTGAGGGTTTTTTCGCACGTTATCGAGTCGGAGTGCCCGGAGTGAGTGCCGCGTCAGAACTGACGCCGCAGCCATCGGCTACTTTGGCCAACGATGACCGGAGCTCGCGCCGGTGACGTCGGTGCTACGAGTACTTCAGCCATTCGTCGAGCACGAGGAAGCTGAATAGCCGCTGGCTGTGATCGCGAATTCCCGTTAGGTGCTCATTCACGAGAGCGCCCATGCCGTCACTCTTGAACCAGCCGGTGGCCCGCAATCGCTCACTCGTCACCACGCTCGATGCGAGATTCCGCTCGCTGCCTCTGAACCAGGTCCGGAGTGGGACCGAGAAGCCCTGCTTGGGCCGGTCAAACAGCGATGCAGGCAAGTATCGCGCGAGTACTGCCCGCAGGATTTTCTTCCCGCCGTCAGGCGCGAGCAACCACTCGTCTGGAAGAGAGAGCCCGAAGCGGATGAGCTCCTGGTCGAGGAGCGGAGCGCGTGCCTCGAGACCATGCGCCATCGATGCGACGTCGACCTTCGGCATTAAGCAGTCCGCGAGATAGCTGGCGATATCGACGTAGCGCGCCCGTCGAAGATCGGAACCTTCGCATCGCTGATAGAGCTGGGCGAGTCGTTCTCCCGATGCGCCCAAGTCGCTCATGCGCGCTTCGCGAAGCGCTCCGTCGTACAAGAGCCTCGCCTCGGCGCGACCGATGAAGGATCGAAGCGTTGCGAAACGATCCGAACCCGTCTTCACACCGAGCATGTGCATGCCTCGCTGCAGGCGACTCGCGAGCGCGACGCGCCGCACCGGACCGCGCGCGATGCCGTCGAACATGTACCCGGCCATTCCGAACACACGCTCGGGTACGACGCTCGTCAACTTTCCCAACCGACGCGCCGTCCGATACCATGCATACCCGGCGAATCCCTCATCGCCGCCATCGCCGGCGAGGGCAACTGTGACGTGTTTGCGAGTCTCCTCCGAGAGCACCCACGTCGGCAACGCGGACGAGTCGGCGAAGGGCTCGCCGAAGTGTCGCACCATCGCCGGGAGCGTGCCCAAAAGGTCGGGTTTCGCACGGAATATCTGATGCTCGGTCCCAAGGCGGCGTGCGACCTCGCTGGCGAAGCCAGTCTCGTCGAACGCGGCAACGTCGAAGCCCATCGAGAATGTTTTGATGGGTACGCCTGCTTGTCGCGCCGCCACGGCCGCGACGAGGCTCGAGTCCACTCCGCCGCTGAGAAAAACGCCGAGTGGGACGTCGCTTCGCAACCGGAGTGCGACGGCGGCGTTGAGAATCTCATCGAGCCGATCAACGGCAGCGGTCATCGTCGGCGGCGCTGGCTCGATCTCGCACGCCAGATCCCAATAACGGCGCGTCGAGATGCTGCGCGATGCGATCGTCGCCACGGTGCCCGCCTCGAGCTTCGATACGCCCTCGTAAATCGTGCGGGGCGCTGGGATATAGCTCAGTGTTAGGTAAGCGTCGACCGAGGTGAGATCGATCTCCCAATGCGTATCGCTCGTCTCGCGTAATGCACGCAGGGACGAGGCGAAGTACAGGCAAGAATCGTCGAGAGTGTAAAACAGTGGCTTCTTGCCAATGCGATCGCGGGCGAGCAACAGTTGTCCCTTGGCGTCGTCCCACACCGCGAAGGCGAACATCCCGCGGAGCTCGTCGACGCACGCAGCTCCCTTGCGACGATAGAGCTGGAGAATGACCTCCGTATCGGACTCCGTTCGGAACTCTACGCCGTCGTCTGCCAGCTTCTTTCGCAGCTCTTTGTAGTTGTAGATCTCACCGTTGAACGTTAGGCAAACTTGCTGTTCGGGGTCGACCATCGGCTGTTGTCCGGTCGCGAGATCGATCACGGAGAGGCGCCGATGCGCGACGACGGCGCGTCCCGAGGGCGCCTCCCACCAGCCCGACGCATCCGGTCCGCGGTGCGCAAGACGACAAGACATTCGCCGCACCCGATCTCGGTTCGGCGTCGCGCCCGCGCGGAGCGCGGCCGCACCAGCTATCCCGCACATTGGGCCACCGCAGACGTGGTACGCGACGGCGTGATACTACTACTGCTGTACAGCGCCTCGTACGTGCGTACCATCGCGTCCTCGCTGTAGCGCTCGACGGCGCGCTCCCGCGCGGCGGCGCCGAACCGGTTTCGCTCTAGAGGATCACGCAGCAGCGACACCATCGCCGACGCGAGCGCGGCACTATCGGCTGGGGGCACCAGCAAACCGCACGCGCCATGGGCAAGCGCGTCCGGAGTTCCCCCAACCGATGTGGCGACCACCGCGGCGCCGCTCGCCATCGCTTCGAGAATACTCATCGATGTTCCTTCGGCCTTGGACGACGACACGAAGAGATCGAGATCCCGGTAAATCGGCGCCGGGTCTGTCACCGCGCCCATGAGATGGACGGCGTCCGCCAGCTCGAGCGCACGCGTTCGTTCCTCGAGCGCGCCGCGCAGCGGTCCCTCTCCCACGATCACAAGGTGTGTCTGTGGCAACTCCGCTCGCACGAGGGTGAACGCGTCGAGGAGCAGGAGGTGATCCTTGACCGGCTTGAGGCCCGCCACGGTCCCGATGACCAGACAATCGTCAGGCAATCGGAGTGCACTCCGCACCGCCCCCGTGCGCGGACCGGGAGTGAACCGACTCGTGTCGATCCCGTTAGGAATTGCTGTCACCTTTCGCGGATTCACCTTGACGGTCTCGATCAAGTAGTCTCGAAGCGGTTCGGACACCGCCGCGATCCAGTCGGTGTGTCGCGCCGCCAACCGTTTCTGCAACGCACTGTACCAAGGCTCGTGATCGAGGAGGCCGTGTTCGGTGTGCACGACGCGTGGCACTTTCGCGCGTCTGGCGGCATGTGCGGCCTTCAACCAGGCACCGCTATGGACGTGCACGACGCCCGGCTGACGCTCGCCGAACCAAGTCTCGAGCGCCGGCGCGCGCAGGTTTGTGCGGAGACCCGGCGTCGGAACGATCGAGATGCGATATCCCTCGGCACGGAGCTCGTCCGCGAGTGCCCCACCGCTCTCGAGACAGGTTATGCCTACATCGTGGCCGCGCTTGGCGAGCGCCCGCGTTAACCGCGACGTCATCATCTCCATGCCGGCGCAAAGAAGCGTCGGCAATACCATCTCGACGCGCATCGCGCTCGCTGGTTGCATTAGTGAACACTCACTACTGGAGCCGATGCTTGGCCGCCGCTACGCGATGGACACAGCTCGGTATACAAGCGCAGATGCTCCATCGCGCGGCGCTGGACCGAAAAGCGCTCGACGACCGTGCGACGGGCCCGCCGCGCCAGCTGATCGCACGGCGTCAGGATAGACGTCTCGATGGCATCGGCAAGCGCGCGCGGAGATTCAGGCGTGACCAGCGCGCCTGCCCCCGTGCCCTCCAGGACGTCCGGAATCGCCCCGACCCGTGTGGCGACGACGGGTACGTCGGCGCTCAGTGCTTCGAGCAGCACGTTAGGCAGCCCTTCGCTACGGGATGGAATCACCAACAACTGAAGAGCCGCGTAGAGGGTCGGCATGGCACTGACGGCGCCGAGGAACTGCACTTGGTGCCCCAAGCGGAGAGTCGTGCAAAGCTCTTCGAGTCGGGTCCGCTCCGGCCCATCACCAACCACGAGCGCGCGAAACGTACGCCCGCGGTCGGTCAATTCTCGACACGCATGGAGAAATACGTCGACACCCTTCTCGGGACTGAGCCGCCCGACTACGCCAACACAAGGTGTTGTTCCCGCGACGGCGCTCGCGTTTCGCCGCATGTCCGTGCCGCAGTCCTGCAAATCGAGCGCGGCGTTGTAAATGATACTGACCTTGCTCCCCAGCCGAGCAAACCGGGCGGCCTGCTCGCGTGACATAACGACGACCCGGTCGGCGCGCCCAAGCAAACGGGTGTCGAGGAAATGATAAAATCTGACTGTGGCATTCTCGGACGTCGCCCCATGAAAGAAAGCCACCCAGGCCCAGCGTGCACCAAACCGTCGAAGAACATGCGCGAGCACGGTCGGCTTGTACCCGTGAGTCTGCACGACATCCGGTGCCCAGTCGTCGAGGAGTCTGCGGAGCCGCAGGATGAGCCGCACGTCGAAGCGACCCCGCTCCTCGAGGACCGTGCACTGCACACCTGCACGCTCGAGGTACTCCAGATACGGTGAACGCGAGCGACCGGCGCGGTGGAACGTGACGACGCGACCGTCGACTCCGAGAGCGGTGAGCCGGTCCATCATCGCCGCCAACTGTCGGCCTGGCCCTGACACGGAGGTCGTGTCGATTATCGCCGTTAGGCGGAGCCCGTGTCCCTGCGCCTCCTCACGCGCGATGCGCCCCACGATCTGAGTATCTTCCATCATTCTTCACCGCAGTCTTTGCCATGGAGTGCCGTCTCGAGGACGGGCCCAAGCAGAACTCCCGCGACGACTCCGGCGCCACGATCCGTAAAATGGGCGAAGTCCGCGAAGAGGTCGTTCGCGCCGGTGCGTGCGACGGCGTGCACCAGGTCGACGATCGGCACTGCGGAATCGGATGCGACGCGCAACGTGACTCCGCGTGCCTCGGCGTCGAACGCGACGATGACGTTGCCTGGCGCTCGCGGATAGAACTTCTCCCAGGCGACAAGCATGCCGCGGTCCGCCGCCCCGGGGACGCTGAAGCGGTTCGCGTGCGTCATCAGAATAGGGGTCGCTCCAGAGCGGCGAATCGTTCCAATCTCTCTCCTCAGATCGCTCTCGTACTCCT
>QHUV01000262.1 GCA_003222065.1 Gemmatimonadota bacterium
CGCAGTTCTGGCCTTTGCCGTTTTCAGACCACGCGAAAGTGCGACACCGGGTACAGGTAGTCGCCGCCGGAATCGTCGATGATGCGATAAAATGCACCGCTGGCTTCGACGCCGATCATGTCGTAAATCTTGCCCAGCGTCAGATCGTGGCAGCCGCCGGACTCGTCAGAGCCCGGATAAACCAACCACGGTCGAAGGCTGATGCACTGCACGAGAGTAGTCGGCTGCCACGTCGTTGCCATCGTCGCTCCGGGGGTCGCGGCCGCTGCGCGCGGCGGTCCGTCTTCGACGACGCAGTGCAGAAGGTAGGCCAGCCGAAGGAGCACATGTTCGTTTCAGTTCCGCCGGGAAACGGCGGAACCAACTCGACAGCAGGAGCAATTCGTCGATCTCGTGTGTGGGAATCTGCGTGGTCTCGCGCTCAACTGGGGAAAAAACCTGATCGATCAGCTCTCGCAACCTCGACCGATCGCCGGCGGATCCGGGCATCTCCGCCTCGGCGCGGACGCGTCCGCGTCGAATCAGGTACAACCGGTCGGCGCCATCGTGGCCTGGCACCGGGTAGACAAAGGACAACGTCTCGACGGCGAAGCGAAGTCGCGCGAACTGCTCCTTGAGCGATTCCAAACGATGAAGCTTATCTCTCAACGACGCGGCCCGCTCGAACTCCAACCGCTCGCTCGCGCGCGCCATCTCGGCGCGTAGCGTTTCGATCGGGCCGTCGTCGGCGCCGTCGAGAAAGGCGCGCGCCTGCTTGACGCGGTCGAGATACTGCTGAGCGGTGCAACCGCCGACACATGGACCGAGGCACTTCTTCACTTCAAACCGGATACACCCGGGCGTGCGGGGGAAGATGCTGAACAGCTCGGGCTGGTCGGCGAAGTGCATCTCCTGATCATTCGCGCAATCGCGCAAGCCGAGCACGTCATTCAGCTCCCGCACGGCTTCCTCGACGCGCTGGGCGCCCTGAAACGGGCCATAGTAGACGGACGCGTCGTCGTGACTAGGCCCTCGCACAACGAGAAGCTTCGGCGCGGCTCCCCGGGCGAGCTTGAGAAAGCAGAAATTCCGCCCGTCGCGTTTCATCGCGACGTTGAAGCGCGGCCGTAATTGCTTGATCAGTCGCAGCTCCTGAAGGAGCGCGGCGAACTCACTCGGCGCATAGTCCCATTCGATCGAATCAGCCTCGCGCAGTATGCGCGCGCCTTTCTCCTCGGGGAAATTGCAGCGGAAATAGCTCAGCAGGCGCGTCCGCACCCGCTTCGACTTGCCGACGTAGACGACCTCACCGGCGGCGGTGAGCATTCGATAAACTCCGGGCCGATTCTCGGCGCGGGCACGCACGTCGGCGTGCATAACGCCGAGTTGATCCTCGGACGTCGGCGTGCGCAGCAGCTCTAGCTTTGGCAGCGCGCGCACAGCACGGTCATCCGGCCGTCGATCGCATGTGTTCCGATCAAGCGTGCGCCGCAGCGGGGGCACGGCTCACCAGCGCGTCCATACACCGCGAGCCTTTCAACAAAACCGCCGCGTGCCCCGCTCGCATCCCTGTAATCCCGAAAGCTGGTGCCGCGCGCGTCGATCGACTCATGGAGCACCTCGACGATCGCTGAGCGCAAATGGCGCGTCTCATCCGGCGTGACGGCGCGAGCCGCGCGAGACGGATCGATGCCGGCGCGCCAAAGCGATTCATTCGCGTAGATGTTGCCGATACCAGCCACAGCGCGCTGATCCATCAGAACCTTCTTAATGGCCTGCCGAGATCCCCGAAGAAGTACCGATAGATGCTCGGCGGTAAAGTCAGGGTCAAGGGGCTCGACGCCAAGCGCCGCGGAGTAGCGGGCAAACCGGTCAGCGCGCATCAGAGAGAGCGTTCCGAGTCGCCGAATGTCTCGGTAATGGATGGAGCGTCCGTCACCGAGCGCGAACTCGACCGTCGAGTATTCCCGTTCGCGATCAGGCAGACTGCCGGAGTCGATGAGCAGGGCGCCCGTGAAGCGTGGTTGGACGACGAGATGGTCGCCGGTGCTCAGGTCGAGCACGACAAGCTTCGCGCGGCGCCAGCTCCGCGCGATGGTCGCTCCGGCGGTGCGTTGCGCGAGCTCTCGGGGCGAGACCTCGCGCAACACATCCGGTTTTGTGACGCGGACTCCGGTGATTCGCGCGCCGCTCACCTCGCGGTGAAGATCCCGCGCGATCGTCTCGGTCTCAGGCAGCTCCGGCATGTCCGGCCGCTGTCTGTCGCGCGAGCTCCCGCCAGCCGATGTCGGCGCGGAATTGCTTGCCCTCGAATTCCACTCGTCCTGCAAACTCGCGGCTCTTTCTCTGCGCCTCCTCGAACGTTGACGCAGAAGCTGTAACCGCCAGCACGCGACCGCCGTTAGTGATGAGCGCTCCGTCGGAGCGCCGGTTCGTTCCCGCGTGAAAGACCGTGACGCCCGCGGCAGCGGGCGGAATGGTGATGACGTCGCCCGTCCGCGGCGTCTCGGGGTATCCGACGCTGGCGAGCACTGTCGTCACCGCGAAGCCGCGGTCGTGCGTGACGATGTCCTCGTCAGGCGTTTCGTCATTACTTGCCGACGCGAGCATCAGATCGAGCAGCGACGGCTCGGATGGCCAGACAGGGAGAATGGCCTGGGTCTCGGGATCACCGAAGCGACAATTGAACTCGACGACCTTCGGGCCGTCACGTGTCAGCATCAAGCCCGCGTAAAGGAGCCCCGTAAACGGCGCGCCACGAGCACGGAGCGCATCGAGTGTCGGGCGAAGGATCGTACTTACGATCTCGCCCTCGGCTTCGCGAGTAAGCGCCGACACGGGCGCGTAGGCGCCCATCCCACCCGTGTTGGGGCCGCGATCGCCGGCCAGCAGGCGCTTGTGGTCTTGCGCTGGGACCATCGGTACGAGCCACTCGCCGTTGGTGATCGCGAAGACCGAAACTTCCTCGCCCTCCATGAACTCCTCGACGAGCAACTCGCTCCCGGCGACGCCAAAGGTCCTCTGCACGAGCACCGCGTCGATCGCGCGGTCGGCGTCAGCGAGTGTTTCACACACCATCACACCTTTCCCGGCGGCGAGGCCTGACGCTTTGATGACCACCGGCGCGCCGAGCTCGCGCGCCGCGCCACGAGCGCGATCCGCGTCGGTGAACGTGAGGGCGCGCGCCGTTGGTACGCGCGCGTCGAGCATGAGCTGCTTTGCGAACGACTTCGAGGTCTCGATCTGTGCCGCGTCACGAGTAGGACCGAAGATCGGCAGCCGCTCGGCACGGAAGTGGTCGACGATACCCGCGGCGAGCGGCGCTTCCGGCCCGACGACGGTGAGCGAAACGCCCTCGCGACGCGCGAACGTCGCGAGGGCATCGAACTCCGTGACTGAAATGGGGAGGCAGGTCGCGAGCTCGGCGATGCCTGGATTACCGGGGGCGGCGTACAGCGTGAGTGCGGGATTATCCTTTTTGAATCGCCACGCCAGGGCGTGCTCGCGGCCGCCGCCCCCGACAATCAGAACTTTCACTTATTCGTTTTCCACGCGTTGTTGAAGGCGTCGCGCGCCCGACCGAAGGCGTCGCCGAATTGCTGGAAGGTCTCGCGCGTCTTGGCGCCGTAATAGCCCGCGGCGTCGACGTAATCCTCGGTAAGCGGCTGGGTACCCTCGTCGCCGCGGCGCAGATAATTGCCGCCGACGATCGCGTCGTACTGGCCAGTACGATGCCACTTGAGGAGCTCGGACGCACGCACAGTGTTAAATGGATGCGAACGAAACGCTGTGTTAAGCAACTTCAAAACCGTGTCCCAGGCATTGCCGCCGGTGTCGTACTCCTCGGCCTGGGTCATGAACTCCTCGAGACTTACGTCGTCGTTGCCCGGCTTGCCGCCGGCCAGACGCATGAACGTGCCCATGGCGGTGTTGAGGTCTTGTACGCCTAACAATCCGGCCCTGTCGCACGAGAGCTCGCTCTTGCGGTACCACTCGAACAGCGCGAGCTGGATCGGGAGCAGAGCCATGCCCGCGAGGAATGGCAGGTTGCGCACGCCGAAGTTGAGCAGAATGATCGCAATCGTCACGTAGGTGACGTGCCCGCTCATGATGTGACCCAGCTCATGAGCAAGTATGAAACGCTGCTCTTCCTCTGTGAGCGTGTCGATGGTGCCGGAGTTCATGATGATGAACGGGTCGTCGAAGCCGACGGCGCCGGCATTCACGAATGGCGTTTGGGTGATGTAAAGTTGGGGCCGTGTGGGCCAATCGAGGGTCTCCAACACCTCGGTGTAGATCTGATTGAGTCTCGGGCGCTGGCGTGGTCCGACGCGAACGGCGTTGGCGAGGAAGAGCTGGCGAATCCCACGCTCGCCGAAGAAGCCGGCGACCTTCCGTACGACTTCGTCGAAGCCGGGAATCGCACGCAGCGTGTTGAGGGCGGCACGGTCAGCCGGATGCTCCCAGGCGCGGGAGGAAATCTGCGTGAGGATAACACGAGGCATGGCGAGAGGGGCTAGAGACTAGGTGATAGAAGCTACGTGCTAGGCGCTGGTGATAGACCAAAGCCCCTACGGGCCGAGTGCAGCGCAAGTGTCGATATGTCAGTCGGCCGCGACCTGCTCGCGGGTCGAGCCGACTTTCGCTCGTGGCATCGCGTCGAAGCCGCGCTCGAGATCGGCCAGCAGGTCCTCCACCTCCTCGACGCCACACGAGAGCCGCACGAGACCCTCCGTTATTCCGAGCCTGGCGCGCATCTCGGGCGGCACCGAGGCGTGAGTCATCGAGGCTGGGTGGCTGATGAGCGACTCGACGCCCCCAAGGGACTCGGCAAGGGAGAAGACTTTCACACGGCCGAGCAGGTGAGCAGCGCGCTCACGGGTGCCGAGCTCGATGCTGATCATTCCACCAAAGCCGGTCATCTGACGCTTCGCCAGCTCGTACTGAGGGTGGGTGGGCAGACCCGCGTAATAGACGCGTTCCGAGCCAAGCCGCTCGACAAGCCACCCAGAGATGCGACGGCCCGCGGCGTCGTGCTGCCGCATGCGCAAATGCAGTGTCTTCGTGCCGCGTAAGGCGAGCCAGGCATCAAAGGGACCGGGAACGGCACCCGCAGCGTTCTGGATGAACTGCAGCTTCGCGGCGAGCTTTTCGTGCGATGGAAGCGGCTGCAGCCAGATCGGTGATTCTCATCAACGGGTTTGTCGGCGTCTCGATGAGAATCGCGCGCGTGGTGGGCCGCACTGCATCCGCGACGCGCTGCGCGTCGCGCGTATCCACGTAGGTGAAGGCGAGCCCAAAGTGCTGAAGTATTCGATCGAAAAGTCGGAACGTCCCGCCGTAGACGTTCTCGGCGCAAATGACGTGATCGCCCGAACGGAACAACTTCATGATCGAATCGAGGCAGCCCATACCACTGGCGAATGCGAAGCCGTGGCGACCGCCCTCGAGAGCGGCAACGTTCCGCTCGAAAGCTTCCCGGGTCGGGTTTTTCCCTCGGGCGTACTCATAGCCTTTATGCTCGCCCAGCGCGTCCTGCACGTACGTCGACGTGAGATATACGGGCGTCATGATCGCTCCGGCCAACGGCTCAGGGCGCTGGCCAGCGTGAATAGCGCGCGTGCCGAAGCCGGCGGAGAGGTCCTCGTCGAAGACGCGAGTCATGGAGAAGCTCGTTTGCTGAATGTCGTCCTGAAGATACTTCCGGCGTCGGCAACGGACGAGGCATGAGCGCCGCACCCGTCCTCGATATGCCTTACTGCCTCGTTGTCGATGACGAGGCACGTCTGCGTCAGATACTGATGCACGTGATGCGCAGGGAGGGGTTTCGCTGCGTCGAGGCCGCGAATGGCGCCGAAGCGTTGGAGCTGCTGCGTGAGTATCCGGTGACGCTCGTCCTCAGCGACCTACGCATGCCGAAAATGGATGGCATGGCGTTGTTGCGAGCGGTGCGGCAGCGCTATGCGGACATCGCGGTCGTGATGGTCACCGCCGTGCCCGACGTTGAGCAAGCGGTGAGCTGCCTAGCGAATGGCGCGATGGATTATCTCATCAAGCCGTTCTTGCTCGAGGAAGTGCGCGCACGCGTCAGCCAAGCGCTGGATCG
>QHUV01000222.1 GCA_003222065.1 Gemmatimonadota bacterium
CCGCAGCGCGAACTCGTCCTGGGCCTCCCGGGTGATGTGATTGATCTTCGCCATCTTCTCCGCCGACTCGCCCATCGTCTCGCCCGTAGACGGCTCGGCGATGGCCGGTGTAATCGGCACGAGATCCTTCGGCCGCATCGAGCCGAGAACCTTGAGGCGTTGTCCGGTGCTCCGCGCCCGCGAAAGCGCGACCAGCTTTTGCGACATCGCCCGTGAATGCAGAATCGGCACGTTGGAGAGGGACTCCGCACCGCCGGCGATGACGACGTCGTGATGCCCGAGGACGATCTGGTCCGCGGCATCGGTAATCGCCTGATTGGCCGAGGCGCACGCGCGGCCCACCGTGTAGGCGTCGGTGCCACGGGGCAGCATCGGCATGAGGGCGATCTCACGCGCGATGTTCGGCTCGATCACCGACGGGACGACCGTCCCGTATACGATCGCCTCGACAGTCTTGCCGTCGACGTTCGCACGCTGCAAGAGCTCCGCTACCGCAAGCTTGCCGAGCTCGATCGCCGAGAAATCCTTGAGCACCGTGCCCGCTTTCGCGAACGGTGTCCGTACGCCGGCCACGATCGCGACGCGACGGCCGTTCGTTCCGAGCGTTGCCATGCCGGAAAGCTAGGTACGGCTGAGAGTCGCGACCAGCGGCGAGATTGGTTCTAGGCCGACTTGCGCGGAACGCCGCCGCTTTCGCGACGGCGGAGAACAGCCGCCCGCTCCCGTGCCTGCGTGTACGCCGTGACATGTCGCCAGGGAAACATGCCGCGCCAAACGCTCAACGCGGCACCACGAAGGGTACATCGAAGTTTGTCGCCGCCGATGCGTCGGTAGTAGCCGCGACGCACCCAGTGCTCGAAAACCCGTGCATTCTCGCGCGCCTGGTATGCGAACGGATCCGCGCCGCGCGTCATCGGCACCCGAACGACGCGTCGGCCTCGCTCGCCCGCGCGAATTCGGTGCAGCCCGTACAGCTCGGCCGGGTCGTCGACATCGGGGAAGGCAAGGCCATGCATTTCGGGCAGCGGCGGCATCCGCGACGGCAGCTGCGAGTTGGTCGTGGCGAGGATCGTACCGTCGGAGAAGCCGCTATGAAGGAGTACGGTGGCGTTGACATGTCTCGAGTTTGTCATCCGCGCGGCGTAAATGATGGCCAGCGCGCCATCGTGGCGCTGCTCGAGCAGCGAGGCGTAGCCCTCGACGTCGAGGTGTTGGCGACTAACGCCGCGCACTGGTGCGTCAAAACCGTCGCCAGTGAGTCGTTGCTCTGCGAAGAACAGGTATTCACGCAGCCGCATGGGCAACAAGAGCTCGTCGTCCACGGTCATCGGAAAGAGCGAGGGCTGCGTCGAGAGCGGAGGGCGAAGATAGAGTGCCACGGGTCCGAGCACGTACGTCGGCACTTCAAGCAACGACCGAATGAGCTCCGCGGCGATAGATCCATTGAGCGCCGATCGACGCGCTTCGAATGCCGAACTGGTCATGAGTGTGATGACTCTGATAAGCTTCCTGACATTCCCGGCGCCCGATCGAGGGCGACGATCTCACGGAGGACGATCTGACGACTGGCCGCGCCACGGAGGATGTCGCGCCAACTGAGTTGCGGCACCGACAGCTCGAGGCGCTCGCGCGTGACGAGTACGATCTGCTCGTCGTCGGCGGCGGCATTACTGGCTGCGGCATCGCGCGTGACGCAGCGTTACGTGGCGTCAAGGTTGCGCTCGTCGAAAAGGACGATTTCGCGAGCGGCACGTCGAGCCGGTCGTCGCGATTGGTGCACGGTGGCCTCCGCTACCTCGAGCACGGCTACCTGCACCTCGTCTTCGAGGCGAGCGGAGAACGGCGACGGTTGCTACGTCTAGCACCGCACCTCGTTCGTCCGCTGGAGTTCATCTGGCCTGTATATGCCGGCGCGCGCGTGCCGCAGTGGAAGCTCAACGCGGGGCTCACGCTGTATGACGCTCTCGCGCTCTTCCGGAACGTCGGCACGCACCGGCGTCTCAGCATCCGACAGATCGCCGCGCGCGAGCCGGCATTGCGGCACGAAGGTCTTGTCGGCGGCGCGCGTTACTTCGACGCGGCAACGGACGATGCGCGCCTAACGCTCGCCAACGCGATCGGCGCTCGCGAGGCGGGAGCTGTGGTCGTGAATCACGCGATGGTCGCCGAGCTTTTGGTTCGCGACGGCGCTGCATATGGCGCGCGGATCGTAGACGTGCTCGACGCCGTACGCATCGACGTGCGAGCGAAGGTGATCGTGAACGCCACGGGCCCATGGAGTGACGACATGCGGCGTCTTGCCGAGGGCGGGGGGGTGGTGAGGAGCTCGAACACCGCGGTCCGCGGCAGTAAAGGCGTCCACATCGCCGTCGCCCGCGATCGCATCGGCAATCACGGCGCCTTGACGCTGCTCTCGCCTAACGACGGACGAGTCATGTTCATTCTGCCTTCGAGCCGGCAGACGATCATCGGAACGACCGACACCTTCACCGACGCCGCCCCCGATGACGTGCGCGCCAACGAAGCGGATGTCGCCTATTTGCTCGCGGCGGCGAACGCGTTCTTTCCCGACGCCCGCCTCACGAGAGACGATGTCATTAGCGCCTGGGCCGGGATTCGGCCGCTCATGGCCGGCGGCATCGAGAATGCTGACCCTGGCCACGCCTCACGAGAGCATGCGATCGCCGAAGGTGCGCACGGTATCGTCAGCATTACCGGGGGCAAGCTCACCACGTATCGCGTGATGGCCGCCGAGGTGGTCGACGTCGCGTCGGCACGTCTCGGGAATCGCCCGCGACGCCGCCCTCCGACCTATAATCGCCCACTGCCGGGCGGCGACCTCGCGTTCATCGACGAAGCGATTGCCGCCGCGGAGCGCGCCACGGCCGATCCCGAGCTCGGGCGTCACCTCGTGCACGCGTACGGCGGTCGCTGGTCCGCCGTCGCCGACGAGATTGCGGCCGCCGGCGGCGCGGGCCGCATCGCCGGTCCTTATACGATTGGCGAGATGCGTTACGCGGTGCGTTGTGAGATGGCCTATACCATCAGCGATCTGCTGCTGCGGCGCACACACCTCGCATTCGAGACGCGGGATCACGGGACGGACATCGCCGAGCAGGTGGCCAACGGCGTGGCTGATCTCCTGGGCTGGAATGACCAAGGCGTCGCCGCGGCGGTCCAAGCATATCGGCGCGACGTGCAGCGGGTCTTCGCAATCGATCCCTAAGCCCCAGGCGTTGCTTATCGGGCACGGCGGGCGTCGACTAGCGAATGTCCCTTCCTGCCCTCGACTTTCGACCCGCAAGCCCGACAACTGACGTCGTTGCGACGAGGCGTCCGCTGGCATCGTACGCTCCGCTGCTCGCCGCGGCGCTCGCCATCGCCGCCGGCTTGGTTGCCGTGAACAATTTGCCAGTTGGCGGATTCTTCGACGACGCGTTCTACGTCATTCTCGCGAAGTCCCTCGCCACGGGGCATGGTTACAGAAATCTCAACTTGCCGGGCGCTCCGTTGGCGACGCACTATCCGCCCGGCTATCCATTGTTTCTTGCCGCGCTCTGGCGTCTGTGGCCAACGTTTCCGGCCAACGTCATGTTGTTCAAGTTTGCTAATGTCGCATTTCTCGGCGTGATCGCGGCATGTGCCTATCGACTTGGACGCGAGCGGCTGGGGCTGGGCCTTGGCGCCGCGCTCGTCGCGACGGTCGCCGGCACGGCGACGACGCCAGCGCTGTATCTCAGCAGCATGGTATTGTCGGAACCGATGTTCCTCGCTCTCACGCTTCCCTTGCTGCTATGGGCGGAGCGTGCGATCGCGCGCGACAAGCGTGACGTCGTCAGCGCACTCGTACTCGGCGCCTGTGCTGGCCTGCTGTTTCTGATTCGCGCGCAAGCGGTCGCCGCGATCGCTGCAATCGCCGTCGTGTACGCGCTGCGTCGGCGCTGGAAGGAGAGCGGCGTGACCCTCTCGGCAGCAATCGTTGTCGCACTGCCGTGGCTCCTCTGGGTCGCGGCGCACGATGGCACCGTACCAACGCTCATGCGCGGCGACTACGGATCGTACTTCGGGTGGTTCATGGATGGGATTCATCAACGCGGCCCCGGCATGATCATTGAAGCGGCGCGGCGAAATCTCCCGGAGATGCTCGAGCATCTGTCGCGCCGATTGCGGCCGCCATCGAATCCACTTCCAAATGCTGCGACGTCGTTATGCGCTTTGCTTTTGGGCGCCGTGGGCGCGGCGCGACTCGTTCGCCGTGCACCCGTGACACTCGGCTTCCTCGTGGCTTATCTCGGTGTAGTTGCGGTGTGGCCATTTCCGCCCGCACGCTTTCTTCTGGGAATTTGGACTCTGTTGATGCTGGTACTCGTCTGCGGCGCTCGGATGCTCTGGGAAGCGTCGCTGCCGGTGGCGCGGTGGCGTGGTGAGAGAAGTAGACTCACCCTGCGGCTGCTGGGCGGTGCCGCTTCCTTCGTTCTCGTCGCGGGCACCATCGCCTACAATGTCCGCGGCTATCAGCGGCATTGGTGGGCGACGACTGAGGAGCAGAGCGCGCGGTGGGTTGTGCCGAAGGTTGCATGGGCTCGCGCGAATATCGATACGTCCTCCGTGATCGCGACGGATCATGACGAAGGCTCCGTCTACCTCTATAGTGGGCGACGCAGCATACCAGTGACGACCTTCACTGCTGCCGAGTATTTCAGTCCACGCGATTCGAGTGCGGACGCGGTGGTGTTGCGCACCCTCGTCACGCACTTCCAGCCGGACTATGTCA
>QHUV01000223.1 GCA_003222065.1 Gemmatimonadota bacterium
AAAACCGCTCCATTCCGAGCAGTCAGTCGCACCATCATCGTAGAGCTGGCAACACCCCCGCCTCAGCCCACGTCCCCAGCACCGCGCGAAGCGCCTGGGCCCACCACGAATCGCCGCCCGAGCCGAGCCGCTCGGCTTCTCCCTCCCCCTCCCGGTCGCGCCGGCGCGGCGGATCAGGACGCGGGAAGCAGGGCGCCAAGCGCGGCGCCTCACATCGGTCGCTCCAGCTCACGTCGCACCCGACCGGACGCGTCGCCTACGCCGAGACTCGGCGATGGCTCCTCCAGCAGCACGGTCCCGTTTGCGCCTACTGCGGCGAAAAACACGCCGCGGCAACGATGACGTTGGATCACGTCGCCCCCCGCCGCGGCCAGACCGCCTACGATCGGCGCGACAATCTCGTCCTCGCATGCAAACTATGTAACGCGGCGAAGCGAGATCTCGCGCCGATCGCGTTTCTGCTCGGGCGACGCAGCCGCGCGACACACCTGTTGCGATATGGGGCGCATCTGAGCCCGATGCTCATCGACCTCGCGCGCTCGCTCGCGCCCGAAGAGGAAGACGAATCGCCCTACAGGGATTGACGCCTAGAGCGCAGGGCGCGGAGCATGACGCGCCCTGCGCTCTACGCATTAGGGCTTCTTGGTCGTCGAGTCGGGAGTGACCTTCTTGTCGTCCTGCTTCTTCTGCCCCTGTGGGCCGCGCTTGTTGAGCAGAGCCGTAATGCCATTCTTCGGCGCGTCGGCGTGATCGGGCTTCGCCTCGTTAGGGCTCTTCCCCTTGTCGTTGCCGTTGCCCTTGTCGTTGCCTTTGTCATTGCCGTTGCCGTGGTCATCGTGCTTCGGCTGGCCCTGCTGCTGCGGCTGCGGATTCGACTGGTTAGGCATCGATGACGGCGGCGTAGTCGCCGGCGGCTGGGTCGTCGGCTTGTCGCGACCGCCATTGCCATACCCATTCCCATTGCCACGAGGGTCGGCGTTCCCCGGATCGCCGTGGGCTCGGCGACCGTTGTCGTCGTGCTCCTTGTCTTTCCCGCGCGGATCCTGGGGTGGAGTCTGTGGCGGCTGATTCTGAGGGGGCGTTTGTGGTGGCTGCGTCTGCGGCGGATTCTGCACCGGCGTTTGCGGCTGACTAGTCGTCGGCGTCTGCGGGTTCTGGGGCGCCGTTTGCTGTCCCACATCCGTCGGCGCGGGGACACGGAAAATCGGCGTCCGCTGGCTCGGATCCATGTGACGCGGGACGCGACGCCCGTTGGAGGTGACGGAATCGGGTTTCGCCGCGACAGGCCGATCACCGCCGCGGGGCGTCGATGAGTATCCACCACGTCGGGCTGGACACCAGACACGATCGACGAGGTCCTCGCGGACGTCGAAGATATCGCCGCCCGGGCAATACACCCGGACGAGCCGGATCGTGACCGTTACGCGCGTGCTCGTTAGGGTCATCGAGTACAGATCCTCACCCCACCACTCTTCAGGCTGCACACGCAAGAACTCGCGCGAGATCGCGCGGACGGTGGCGTTCGGGCTCTGCGACCAGAAGGTCGTTCCGAGCCGGCGCTCGAGGCGACTCCTGTCGTAATCCTCGTCCGCAAGTCTGAGCGGCGTGTCCGACGCTACGGCGTAGATGTATCGGGTGTCGGACGACGCGAAGCGCCGGTCGTAGTCGGGGCGCATCGTCCAGTAGACGTTGACCCACGTCAGGCCGGTGAGCGTGATGTCGCGCGGCTTGTACGGCTGCGGGTACACGAGCGAGACACCGCGTCCCGGTACGATCTCGAACACGGCGAGGTAGGCCGGCCGGCTCGTTTGAACCAACACTCGCCCCTCTTCTGGGCGAACGATGTTGACCTCGAGGGGTTGAACGCGAGGTGGTGGGGCAACACGTTGCGGCGCCTGGGACGGCGGCTGCTGCACGACGTAGGTCGGTCCGCAGGCCGCCGTGGCGACGACGGCAAAGGCGAGGAGATGGCGGGAAAAGCGCATGGTGGGCGTCCGATGGGAGGGCTGAAACTAGGACGCTCAAACGTCTCGTTGGGCACGAATAACCGACGAGGTTACCTCACGGGCAATCCGCTCGGGACCGACGCTGGAACGAGACCACTCAGATCCCGCGCGGCGGGATCTGTCAATGATCGCAGGAACACCACCAATTGATGCAATTCGACTTCGCTCAAGCCTAACGGCTGACGAAGGAACGGCTCCGTCGAATTGAGGATCGCGGTAATCGTCGCGTCGTCACCGCGGTACAGAGGTTGGATTCGCGCGTCGAGCTGGGAGACGTCATAGCTCCGCAGCGCCTTCTCGATGTCGTTGTAATGATGGACGACAGCGTCGAGGGTCGCGAAGGCGCCGTCGTGCATGTACGGCGGGCTGAGCTCGACGTTCCGCAGCGGCGGGACGCGGAAGCGGAAGCGCTGCGCCTGTGGACCACTGAAGCCGAGGTCCTCGCCGAAGTCAAGCGGTGCGTTGGGAGCGACGCCGGGCCCGAGCTGCGGCACGCCGGCGCTGGAGAAGCTCTGGCCGCCGAACAGCGGTCCGAAGTGGCACGAGGAGCAGCGCGCCTTCGTGAAGAAGAGGAGTGCACCCTGCTTCGCCTCGGTCGAGATCGCGTTGTCGTCGCGCGCGATGTAACGGTCGAAGGGAGAGTTGGTGAACGTGAAGGCGGCACCCTCGAAGGCGGCAATGGCGTTTGCCGCGTGCTGGAAGCCTAACGACGACGTCGGGACGCCGGGAAACGCGGCGTTGAACTTGGCGACGTAGGCATTGATCGCGAGCACGCGCTTCATCGCCGCGCTCCAGATCGCGGCGTACTGCCCAGTGTCGGGCGTGGCGAGCTCGTTGACGTTGCCGAACACGTCATGGTCGCCGACTTCGCCCCGCATCTCGTTCCGGTTCGTAACCGGGAACATCGCCTGCGCGGCAACGACGTTCGTCAGGCCGACGGGAAGCGCGGCGCCCGCCGGGGTGCGGAAGTTGGCCTGACCGGAATTGCCGGGCGGGCCGCCAAAACCGGAGACGCGGCCGTCCCAAAACATATAAGGAAAGCCGAGTGCCACGTTCAGAAGCGTCGGCGCATTCCGCGGCGTGAATTGGCGTCCGGCGCCGAGCGTGCGCGCGCTCCCCGTCCCGGTCGCGCCAGTGCCGATCGAGAGAGACAGCGCATCCGCGGTATTGGCGAGCGGACTGTGGCAGGTCGCGCAGGACACGTCGCGGTTTCCGCTCAGCTCCTTGTCGAAGAAGAGGGCGCGGCCGAGATCTATTACCTCCGGCCTGGCAGGCGTGAGCGCGCCGATCGGCACGACACCCCACCGCGACAGTTGGGCACGGAGTTGCGTGTCGAGGGTCGGCGGGGGCGGGGGACCGACGCCGCCACCGGTGTCGTCGCTGCCCTGACAAGCGACAGCCAGGAGGAGCACCGCGCCCAACGGCGCCGCACATAGTCGCCGCGCGAATCGGCATGTTGAGTATTTGCGCATCATGGTAGCGGCACCGAGACGGAGAGCTGATGCGTCGTTACGCTCACTGGCGTCAAAGTGAGCGGCCCGCTGGGCGCGGCGAGAATGTTCGACCCCGCGACGTCGGCGACGGTGACCACGCCAGGCGCCGCGACGAAGTCGTTCGCGAGGCCGGGGCGGCCAGTGCCGTGCGTCTTGCGGCCGAGGTAGCGTACGTCGACGTCGCCAAAGCGCATGCTGGCTCCCCAGGTCGGCGCCCACTCGACCCATTGCTCGGACTGACGCCGCGACGTGCCCTGCACGTGATCCACCTGGCTCAGCCAGTAGTGGATCGCGTGCGCGGCGATACCCCCCTGGAGGCGAAGCGGATACTGCATGCCGTCGAGCCGCGCGTCCTGACCCACGCCGAGGCGCATGACGACATTAGAGAACACGAAATTGTTCTCCGTCGTCTTGCCGCCGGCGGGAATCGTCTCGCCGAAGGCGGTCTGGATCGCGCCGGGCGCGTCGCCCCATGTGTGCGTGACGATCGGCTCGTACACGGCATCGACGGCGAACGTCGACTGGCCCTGACGCTGCGAGACGCCGATGCCAAAGTTGTAGGCGGCCGAGCGTCCGGGGTCCCAGGGCACGGGCCTAACGACGTTGACGATTTGATAGTCGGGGAGCTTGGGGTGCGAGAGCAGATTGGTCGTCATGATCGCGCCGACGCGCC
>QHUV01000224.1 GCA_003222065.1 Gemmatimonadota bacterium
GAGATGAAGCGCGTATTCGCCGGATTCGTCGGAGAAGTAGGCGACCCACTTCCCATCCGGGGACCACGATGGATCTCGCTCGGCGACACCCGGAGTGTTGGTGAGGTCGCGTGCGTCACCCTTCTCCGCGGGCACGGTAAATATCTCGGTGCGTGCCTCGAACGCGGCGCGCGCCCCGCTCGGCGAGATGGCGGCGTTGATGATGTTGCGGGCGACGTTGACGTGTCGCGGCCGCAGCACCGGCACGTCGGCATTGATACGCACGCTGACGGGACGCGCCGTACCCGACGCGACGTCAAACACGTGCAAGTGGCCGAACTGCTCGTAGACGATCGCCCCTGAGCCGGCCGACGCGGATTTCAAGTCGAAGCCGTCGTTAGGCAGGACTTGCGCGACGTCCCGCGTCTTCGTGCCGTAGGCGAACAGCGTCACCGGGCCATTGCGATCGGAAAGGAAGTAGACCTTGTCGCCGATCCACATCGGATCAAAATCGTTGGAGTTGGCGCGCGGCACCTTCTCGACCTGGCCGCTGGCGAGATTCACCAACCAGATCGGCGACGTCGTGCCGCCGCGGTACCGTTTCCAGGCGCGAAACACGGGCGAGAGCGGCATGTAGGCCATGCGTTCGCCGCCCGGCGCATACGACGCCTGGTGCGCCGTCGGGAGCGCGATCTCGGTTGCCAATCCACCGCTCAACCCGACGGTGAAGAGCCGCGCTACGCGCGTCACACCTTTGCGCCGTGATCGGAATACCACCGCATTGCCATCCGGCGTCCAGGCGACGACCTCATCGCGATCCGGATGATACGTGAGGCGTCGCGCCATGCCACCGGCGGCGGGCATGACATAGACGTCGACGTTGCCATCGTAGTCGCCGGTATAGGCGATCTGCGCGCCGTCGGGCGAGAACGCCACGTCACTCACCGTGCCGCCGCCCGCGGTAAGGCGCTTCGCGTCTCCACCCTGGCGCGGGACGGTCCAAAGGTCGCCGGCGTAGACGAACGCGATCGTCGCCGCGCTGATCGCGGGATGTTGCAGAAGCTGGGGAGCCTTGTCGGGGTCGCGACCGACAGCCGGCATCGCGCCCTGCAGAGTGGGTCGTTGCTGAGCACGACCCTCGAGGCTTCCGGCGAAAACGAGGGTCGTCAGAGCGACGACGACCCACGGGCGGCGACTGAATAAGTGCATGGCAAGAGTCCGTGAAGGATCAACCAACATGGGCCTGGCGCACCGAGGCAGCAAGTAATGAAAGTGTTCACCTGGCGACGTCGTCGCCCTAACGGTACAATCGACGACACTCGCGCTCCACGACACGCCTTCACGGCGGTGACACCCATGACAATCCGTGAGTTGTCCCGGCAGACCGGTAAGGAGGTCTTGCTGCGTCGATGGTTGGGCGCGTGGATCGACTTCGCGGTGTTCTGGCTGATCTTGATTCTCGCCGAACTGGTCCTCGGCTCCGAGCTGTACCAGCGAACGGTCATGCTCTGGGTTCTGGTGGCGCTGAGTTATTTCGTCGTCGCCGAGCTGCTCGCTGGCAAGACTCTGGGCAAAAAGTTGACAGGCCTCGTCGTCATCGACGACATGGGTGGCTCGCCAACTCTTTCACAAGTGCTCAAGCGCACAGTCACCCGGGTCTTCGAGGTCAATCCGATCTTGTTCGGTGGCGTGCCTGCGGCCATCGCCGTGTTCGTGACCGCAGACCATCAGCGACTGGGGGACCTGTGGGCCGAAACGTTCGTCGTCCGGGTTGACGCGCTCGCGCAACTCCAGACGGCCCAAATGACGGGCGTCGGCGAGCAGCCTGCCTAACGAGGATACGGTCGCGCTCGCGTCCGCTCGCCAAGGAACGCGATCTGCCCGACGCGACGTGAGCGGGAGCAATTCTTGCACAATTCGGCGCCCACTCCTCGCTGTCGTTCGGTCCTTCCGACGATCCAAGCGGGAAAGCCGCCATGCGCATGCACGGCATCGCCTGTAACATGTGGCGAACGAGGAACACCGGCATCCGAAGATGGATTCTTGGAGGATGCGCGATCGATTTGTTCGGCGGAAAGCGCGCTCGGCGGGACGAGCGCTCTGGTTGCCTATCCTCGGCGGTCTCGCCGTTGCCCTCTCGCTGACCTCCTGCGACTACGTGCGCCTGCTGCGCCCGAGCGTGCTGAAGCAGCTGCGGCCGCCGATGGTGCGCCTCGTCGACTTCCTGCCGGAGCTCGACGAGCAGAACAAGGCGATCGTCGGACGCCTCTTCGCGACGGGCGGGCTCGCCGAGGCCACAACCGGCGCCGACGCGGTCATGCGCGCCGCGATCCGGATCCGCAAGGATCAGTTGATCTACGAGCCGTCCATCGTCGTCATGCCTAACGGTGGAGAGCTCGAGCTGACGATCACCAACGAGGACGAGGCCGTGCACGTGATCTATCTGCCGAGCAACGGGCAACGGCAAGTGCTGGTGCTATTGCAGCAGAAGGCGGGGACGGCGCGGCTCCGGCTCGACGCACCAGGTCTCTACACTCTTGCGTGTCCCGTCGGCAATCACGCCGGCCGTGGCGAGCTCGGTGTGATCATCGTTAGGGGCGACACGCCGGCGAGCGCGCGCCTCGACAGGCCGCCGCAGCTGCGTCCCGGACGATGAGCAAACGCCACTGCGCCGCGGCTGCCGCGGCCGTCATGCTTGTACTCACCCATGATGGCTGCTCGCATTCGGCCGCAAACATTGCCGTTACGGAGCGGGCCCGACCCGCGACCGACTACAACGCCCGTGTCGGCAAAGGCGCGCCTCCCGTCGCGGCGACGCTCGATTTCGATCGAATCGCGCGCGCGCGATCGGAGCCACAAAACTGGCTCACCTATCACGGCACGTACGACGGTCACCGATTCAGCGCCCTCGATCAAATCAATATCGGCAACGTGGCGTCTCTACGGACGGCGTGGGTCTTCCAGAGCAGCGCGGTCGGTCTCATCGCCGCCCCCGGGACGTTCGCAATGCAGGGCACGCCGCTCGTCGTCGACGGTGTGATGTTCCTCTCTGGTTTCGACGGCAACGTTTGGGCACTCGATGCGGCGACGGGCGGTCTCCTCTGGAACTACCAACACGCCATCCCGCTCGATGTCCCCCTCTGCTGCGGCAACGTCAACCGCGGCCTCGCCGTCGCGCGTGGCAAGGTGTTCTATGCCTCAGCGAATGGTCACTTGATCGCTCTCGATGCCGTGTCCGGCCGCCCGGTGTGGGACCGCATCTTCCTCGACGTCCGCGCCGGCGAGTCTTCGACGGGAGCACCGCTCGTCGTCAAGGATATGGTGATCGCCGGCAGCGCCGGAGCGGAGTACGGCGTGCGTGGCCACCTCGACGCATTCGACATCGAGAGCGGTCGTCCACGGTGGCGTCGATATACGATTCCTAAACCTGGCGAGCTGGGATCGGAGACGTGGCCGCGGGGAAGCGATGCTTGGACCCGTGGCGGAGGCACGACGTGGGTCACCGGTACGTACGACCCGGAGCTCGGTCTCATCTACTGGGGCACCGCGAATCGCGGTCCACTCTTCGACGCGTCGACGAGAGCGGGCGCCAACCTCTACACGAATTGCATTCTCGCCATTCGTCCCGCGGACGGCTCCATCGCCTGGTACTTCCAGGTGTCGCCACACGATCACTGGGACTATGACGCGGTGAACGAGCCAATTCTGTTCGATCAAGGCGGCCGGAAGCTGCTGGCCCACTTCAATAAGAACGGATACCTGTACATTCTCGATCGCACGACCGGGCGCGTCGTGCGCGCGACGAAGTTCGTTCGCGCGACATGGGGCGACGTCGACACGTTGTCTGGCGTCGCGACCGTGCGCCTAACGCCGACGCCAACCGGGAATCACATCTGCCCGGGTCCCGCGGGCGGTAAAGAATGGAACCACGCCGCCTACAGTCCCAGAACCGGCCTCCTCTACGCGCCGATCATCGAGATGTGCGGAACGTATACCTCGCGCGGCCGAGAATTCCGCGAGGGCGTTCCCTATTGGGGTGGCAACGCCGTCCCCGATAGCGCGGACCGATGGGGAGAAGTGAAGGCGATAAATCCGATAAACGGACGACAAGTCTGGACGTGGCGCAGCGCGCATCCCATGGTCGCGTCGCTCCTGTCGACCGCGGGCGGGTTGGTATTCGCCGGCGAGCCCACCGGAGAAATCCTCGCTCTCGACGGGAACAACGGCGCGCTACTCTGGCGTCTGCAGACCGGCAGTGGAATTCACGGGAGCATCATGACGTACGCCGTGGGCGGGAAACAATACGTGGCGGTGACGACGGGCTGGGGCGGATGGGTAAAGGGCATCGCGCCGGAGCTCTCCGCCGCGCCGCGCGGGGGAGCTCTGTTCGTATTCGCGCTGCCCTAAACGCCTCGGCGTCGTGACCACGCGGTGATGGCGGCCGTCTTATAGATCAATCCGCTTCAGTGCTCGATTGATCCAGAGACGATGCGCACCGTTACCTTACTCGCGTCCATAATCTTTATAGCCGGTTGCGCCTCGACGCGAACCGGACGAGTCGGCCGTCAGATTCTCGACGCTAGCCCGTACTCGAGCGACGTCCTCTTGCCAGGTCCGGCGGGGAACACCCGGTGGGGGCGACGTGTCGCCAGGGTCCTGACCGGCATCGCACGACGAACCGCCCAACGGCGGCGCGCCGATCTGGACCGCATCCATGGGAGCCTTGCGGATGCGTTGAGCACCACTTTACCAGGAGCGCCTCAGGTCCGTTGAGTGTTCGCGCTCGACCTGTGAAGAAGCCCGACCACACAACCGGTTGGGCTCCGTTGCGCGATTAGCCGCCCGAGCGCGGCTTCTTGACAACCCCAATCCCGAGCGGTAAAACGGGTTGTCATTTTCGAGCCGGCTCCCGTCAGTGCCGGCTTCCGTACGCGACTGAGTTAAGCAGGCCTCTCTTCCTTTCCTCGTTAGGAGGGACGTACGCGGCTGCTTCGTGCCTTCGCTGTGCCCTTTTGTAGCGTGCTGTTACTCCTTTCGGCGACCCGCGTGGAGGGTCAAGCCGATGCGACGAGTCGTGCGGCCACTGACGATCAGATCTACCTGGTCATCCGGAGTGATGATGCCGGTCGCTCGTCGACGATGAGGGCTATTTCTTTGCGACGTCCGAGGCGCTCCATCAACACCATCCGAAATTGGGAGAGGTCGAGAAGGAGATGCGTGCGCAGATTGAGCGTGCGCGCCGTTCGGGCCTCAAGATCGATTACGTCGATTATCACATGGGTACGGCGGTTCGCTATTCGGAGTTCCGTGAGCTCACGGAGCGTCTCGCGCGGGAATACGGTCTCGGCATGTCTCAGTATTTCGGCGAGACGAGGGGGGACCCTCAGTATGAGGCGGCGCCCGCCGCTAAGACCGACAGTCTCGTTGCGCTGATCGATCGGCTTCATCCGCGCTTCAATCTCGTCGTCACGCACGTCGGAATCGACAACGAGGAGCTGGGCGCGTTGCTGGACATGAACACGGATGGTGGGCTCGCCGAGATGAGCAAGAATCGTCAAGGAGAGCTCGACGCGCTCATGTCACGGCGGTTCAGCGAGGCCCTCAAGGCTCGCAACGTTAGGCTCATCACCTATCGTCAGTTGATCGAAATGCAGGGTTTGAGATCGATGCGGCGGCCACTGAGTTAACGATTCGTGTGCGCAACTGGGAGGATTGCCATGGAGAAAATGCGGCCCGTTAGGCATTCATTCCGAAACAGCCACCCCCGTCGGCTTCGCGCCGTGGGGATGAGCTTACTGCTCGCCCTGGGGTTCAGCGTACCAGCGTTAGGCCAGCAGATACCGGTCTCCGGAACCGTGACCAACGCGGGCGGTATTCCTCTACGAGGCGTTGCCGTACACGTCCAGGGGACGCCGACGCGCGTCGTGACCGACGCAAATGGCAAGTATTCCATCGCGGCGGCTCCCGCGCAGGGCCTTCTGAGCTTCACGCTGCTTGGCCAACGCGGCGTTCAGGAAACGATCGCCGGACGCTCGACGATCAACGTGACGATGGCGCCCATCGCCTTCCTCGAGGAGATGGTCGTCACCGCGTACGGAGAGCAGCGGCGCGCCGACATCACTGGCGCGGTCTCCAGCGCCAAGATCGAAACCGTCGACAGGCAGACGAGTGCGAGCGTGCTCCAGCGGCTCGACGTCTCGGTGCCCGGCGTCACCGTCGACGCGAGCGGCTCGCCTGGATCGCGAAGCACCGTGCGCATCCGCGGTATCAGCTCCTTTCAGAACAACGATCCCCTCTACATCGTCGACGGCGTGCCCATTCAGGACTCGTATGTCAACTGGCTGAACCCAGACGACATCACCTCCGTCCAGGTCTTGAAGGACGCGTCGGCGGCATCGATCTACGGCGCGCGTGCCAGCAACGGCGTCGTCATCATCGAGACGACCAAGAAGGGCATCGGCGGGCCGCCGCGTGCGACGTTCCGCGTCCGCACGGGTGTCGCGACACCCGTCCGTGGCTATGACGATTTCCTCATCTCGAACCCGCTCGATTACTTCGCTGTCGTGAAGCAGAGTTATGCCAATGCCGGCAAGCCGCTTGACGACTACTGGAAGGCTCTCTATGGCGATCCCAATAATCCGACGATCCCGAAATACATCTTCGCGGCGCCGGGCACCGGTGCCACGGTCAATTCCTTCGGGCAAATCGTGTCGGTGGATCCGTCCAAGTATACGTATCCGACCTCGCTGATCATGCCCGGTAGCTCGGGTACGAATTGGTGGAAGGCGGTGTTCGGCCCAGCGCCGATCGCGGACTACAATCTCGACGTGTCGGGCGGCAGTGAGGACAACGCCTACAGCGTGTCGTTCAACTACTTCAATCAGGACGGCACGGCGATTTACAACACCTTCAAGCGCGGCGGTGTCCGCGTCAACACGTCGTTCAATCGTGGGAAGCTGAGCTTCGGTGAGAACGCGGCTCTTTCGCTCGAGCAGCACACGGGCGGCATCCCCGATGACCCAGGCGGCTACGCCGAGGATGGCATCCTTGGTAAGAACATTCTCATGCAGCCCATCATCCCGATTTACGATATCAACGGCAACTTCGCGGGCGGGAAAGCAACGGGCCTCGGCAACCAGAGTAATCCGCTCCATTATGCGTTTAGCAACAAGGACAACATCAACAAGAACAATCGCATCTTCGGAAACGCATTCGGCGGTCTTGCGATTACGCCGCAGCTCGCTCTGCGATCGAGCCTCGGCTTCAACGTCGGTCAGAACTCGTTCAACGGCTTCTCTCCCCCCTATCCCGAGAACGCCGAGGCGACCTTCACCAATGCCATCAACGAGAACACGAACCAGTTCCTCGATTGGACGTGGAGCAACACGCTCAAGTACGATCGAAAGTTCCTCGAGCGGCACAGCTTTGCCGTACTCGTCGGCCAGGAGGCCAACGCCAGCTACAACCGCTACATCGAGGCGTCTATGGGCAACCTCCTCAGCACCGGCGTGGACTCCCGCTACATCCAGGACGCGCTTGGTGACGCGAGCACGAAGAACGTGCTTAGCAGGGGCGGCCAGAGCGCGCTGCTGTCGCTCTTTGGAAAGGCCGATTACAACTTTGCTGACACGTACATTGCCAGCGTCACCCTCCGCCGCGACGGTTCATCGCGCATGGCGCCCGGCCACCAGTGGGGTACGTTCCCAGCCTTCGGGCTCGGCTGGAGAGTCTCGAAGATGGGCTTCCTGAGCGGGAATCACCTTC
>QHUV01000225.1 GCA_003222065.1 Gemmatimonadota bacterium
CGGACGGCTTCGCAACGACGCTCTCGGCGACGGCGACTCGCGGCGAGCCGGCAACGACTGCCTGCCGAGCTTCGCGCAGCGCCGAATCAGTGTAGGCGCGCACCAGCGTTCGCCGCAGCGAGTCGAGGTTGCCGGCGCCAGGCTGCTGGGCCGCCTTCTGGCGCGTCTTCGCCATCTCCACGCGCACCGCCTCGGCGATACGCAGCGAATCCTCGTGCGTCAATCGAGCTTGCGGTACGGCGGACGGCGCGCTGTCGGCGCGCGTCGCTGGCCTCGGTGTTGCCGGCACAGGGTCGATGATCCGACGGCCTCGCGTAAGTGCAATCCCCACAACGACGGCGAGAATTCCCACTACCGCACCGATGAGTGCCAGTCGACTCCCGGAACGAGGCGTTGTCGCCGGCGCCGTCGTTTCCCCACTGCGCGGCGCCATCGGAACGGTACGCGGAGACGACGTCGACGCTGGGGCGCCAGTGGGAGTCGTCATCGCTTCCAACTCGGCGAGTGCCGCCGCGGCCGACGCCGGCCGCTCGTCGGGATGCTTCGCGAGCAGCCGCATAACGAGTGACGCCAACGACGGTGGTACGCCGGGACAAGCCTCCTCGAGTGGCGTCGGCATGCGCGTCAGCTGTGCCGCCATCGTCGCCTGCGGAGAGCTCCCGCTGAACGGTTGCACGCCGGTGAGCAGCTCGTACGCGAGCAGCCCGACAGCGTAAAGATCCATGCGGTGATCGGCGGTCGGATCGGCGGCGAGCTGCTCGGGCGCCATGTATGCCGGTGTGCCGATCGCGATCCCTACCGACGTCGTTCCGGAATGCGGCATCGACGCCGAGAGTGCCTTCGCGACGCCAAAGTCGGTGACGAGCGAATGCGAACCGTGATGAAGAATGTTTCCAGGCTTGATGTCCCGATGCACGACCCCTCGCCTGTGTGCGTAGGCGAGAGCGTCGAGCACGTCATGCAACACTCGCGTCACCGTGCGCGCCGAAAACTGCCCGGCGTGCACGAGCGAATCGCGGAGCGACACGCCTTCTACGAACGGCATCGTGTACCAGAGCAAATCGCCATGCTCGCCCGCGTTAAGCACCGGCACGATGTGTGGATGCTGAAGTTGCGCGGCGAGCATGATCTCCCGACGGAATCGCTCGCGATTGACACCTGCACCGAGCTCCGGCTTCAGTACCTTCACGACCACGGCTCGGCCGAGGGCGTGCTCGATGGCGACGAACACGCGACTCATCCCCCCGCCGGTCAGCTCACGCTGAATCGTGTACGCGGGGGCGAGGGCGCGCTGTAGTTGGTCGCTGAACGGGTCGGTTTCCACAGATGCCAAGACGCCGGAGGTCGGACGAAATTACGGCGAGGCACCGCTCACAGGTAGCGCTGGGACGAACTGGCAGTGACTCGAGTGTTTGACGTCAGCGACTCCTTCGACCGTTGGGTCGCCCGCCGGGCGGCCCGCGCCGTGCGTCTTTCTCGCGGGCCCGCGCCCGTTCCTCCGCGCGTTGCGCGCGAATCTTCGCTATACGCTCAGCGATGGGGACCTCCAGCTTGGCAGTCGGCCTCGCGGTGTAGTCGAAGTCGGGAAGCGTCACGCGTGGGAGCGGTTTGCCGATCGCCCGCTCGATCGCGCGAAGATCGTCCGTCTCTTCCGGCGACACGAAAGTAAACGCCTCGCCGGTCATCTCCGCGCGCGCCGTTCGGCCGACTCGATGTATGTAGTCTTCGCTTTGCGCGGGAACATCGAAGTTCACGACGTGGCCTAACGCTTCGACGTCGATGCCGCGCGCGGCGATGTCGGTCGCGACGAGCACGCGATATCGTCCCGTCTTGAAGCCATCGAGCGCATCCGTGCGCTGCGCCTGCGAGCGGTTGCCGTGAATGCGCGCGGCATTCACGCCCCGTTTGGTCAGGAATTCCCAGACGCGATTGGCACGGTGCTTGGTGCGCGTGAAGATGAGCGCTTCACGCATGATTCCGCGCTGGAGCAGCGTGAACAAGAGCGTGGATTTGAGCTCTTGTGGAACTGGATAAACCGCTTGGGTGATGCCGACGGCGGGCGCCGCCTTTCGCTCGAGGTTGATCGTCGCCGGATCGCGGAGCATTTCCCGGGTAAGGGTCACGATCGGCGCCGGCATCGTCGCGCTGAAAAAGAGCGTTTGTCGCTTCGTGGGCAAATACTTGAGCACGCGCCGGATGTCGGGCAGGAATCCCATGTCGAGCATCCGGTCCGCTTCGTCGAGCACGAGATGCTCGATACGATCGAGCTTCGCATACGGGTGCCGCAGA
Source organism: Gemmatimonadota bacterium (assembly GCA_003222065.1). GTDB lineage: Bacteria > Gemmatimonadota > Gemmatimonadetes > Gemmatimonadales > Gemmatimonadaceae > AG2. The sequence continues at coordinate 2,290 of QHUV01000225.1, forward strand.
TGATCGAGCAAGCGACCGGGTGTCGCAACGAGAATGTCCGCGCCTGTGCGAAAGGCGTGTTCCTGCGGTCCCATGCTAACGCCACCGAAGATAGCCGCCGCCGTGATCGGCGTGTGCACGGCGAGCTCCTCCAGTTCCTGGAGAATCTGAGCCGCCAGCTCGCGCGTTGGCGTGAGAATGAGTGCGCGTGTGGTGCCGCGCGGCCGACTCACGAGCCGTTGCAAGATCGGCAACAGAAAGGCGGCGGTCTTGCCGCTTCCGGTCATGGCGCACGCGAGCACGTCGCGTCCCGCGATAGCGGGCGGAATGGCATCGACCTGGATCGGCGTCGGCCGAGTGAAGCCCAGCTCCTTGACGCCGCGTAAGAGATCTGGGTGAAGCTTGAACGAAGTAAAAGGCACGTTGCGTAGAGCGTTGGGCGTTGAGCGTGGAGCGCTGATCAAGGAAGAAGGTTAACGTATCTCCGCCGTTACGCTCCACGCTCCACGCTCCACGCTCGACGCTCCGCGCGACACGCTATACTATGTGGGACATGATCCAATTGTCGGTGACGCGATGTCGCGCGCGTTCGTAAACGAAGACGCGGGAGCGGGCGGGCCCAAGCGGAACTATGGCTTGCCGCCACGCGACGATCCGGCTTACGACGCCGCGGCGGCCGACGCATTGCTCGAAGCCGCGCGCGATGGTGAGACGGCGAGCGCCGAGGAGGCTACCGGCTATTACTGGGGAGAGGCGCGGCTGCGTCCGCACGTCCGGCGCATTCAGCAGCGCGCCGAGAAAGCCGGCGACGACCGACTGGCGCAGCTCGCGGCGCGCTTTCTTCGTTAGGCACTGATATGTCGGCGCGCCAGGCAAAGGTCGAAGCGATCGGCGATGTCAGCAGCCGCGACCTGGCGCGCTTTCGCCTGGCCTTGCGCGATCTCCACACCCTGGGTCCTGCCCTCGATTGGCTGCGCGCGCAGGAGCCGCCACGCGCCGTCGGCGACATCGTGACGCAGGACGAATACACGCACGACGTCATCGTGCCGTGGAGTGAGCGCCTCGTGCTCGTCTTCGACGCGACGTGAGTGGGCGCGATCACGGCGGTCGCCGTGTGGGATCATGTACCGACGGCACAAGAGCTCCTCGACGGCCGGCTCGCGCGGCGTTGGGTGCCGACGCCGTCGCGGCTCAAGGCGGGTGATCGTGTCCTTGGCTACGCCGGCTGCGTGGTCACCAACACGCCGCATTGTACGAGCGGTCGGCGTTGAGAGTATACTAACAAGTCGATGCCCAGTTGGCGCGATCTGAGTGGCCTGGCCTCCGGGCTTGCCGGCGACGCACGCCGAGCGATGGACCGCGCCCTCGGCAAGACGGGCGCGTATCGCGTCATCGGATACCGTGGCTACGCGACGACCGAGCGCGCGCTCGTCCTCGGACGTGTGCTCGAGCACACACGCATCGCCACCGCCAAACCGTCGCAAGCGCGGTGGCGCAACCTCCTCGCGATGGTTCAACGCATCGATGCCGACCCGCTTCCCTTCGCGAATGTGCGCGCGCGGCTATGCGCGCGTGAGACCAAGGTCGTCGCCGACGACGAAGGCTTCATCAACCGTTGGATCGAGCCCGGTGGCCTGCTGCGAGCCGGCGCGTGGCATGACGTGCATCTCGAGCTTGCCGCGACAGCGGACACGCCTCTCGCCACGGCGGCGAACCTCCCCGCGCGCGTACTCGTGCCATCCGCGGGCGCGGAGCTCGGCGTCATCTCCGACATGGACGATACCGTTCTCCAGTCGCAGATCACGAGCTTCGTTCGCGCTGCGCGTCTCATGTTGCTCGAGAATGCGCGCACGCGTTTGCCTTTTCCCGGCGTCGCCGCTTTTTATCGAGCCCTCGAGCGAGGCGCTCGAGGTACCACGGCAAACCCGATCTTCTACGTCTCGAGTAGCCCTTGGAATCTTTACGACCTCATTGCGGATTTTCTCGACGCGCAGAGAATTCCGACCGGTCCAATGCTTCTTCGTGATTGGGACATCGGCCGTGACTTGCTGCGGACGCGCGATCACAAGCTGACGCAGATTCGGCAGATTCTCACGACCTATCCAACGCTCCCGTTCATTCTCGTCGGCGACAGCGGACAGGAGGATCCGGAGATCTACGGCGCGCTCGTGACCGAATTTCCCGGTCGGATTCTCGCGATCTACATTCGGAACGTGTCACCGCATCCGGAGCGTTCGACGGCGATTCGCACGCTGGCGGAGCAGGTGAGCGCTGGTGGCTCGACGCTCTTGCTCGCGGACGACACGCTCGCCGCGGCACGGCACGCGGCCGCCCATGGCTGGATCAGCGAGCACGCCCTCGGCGAGATCGGAACGGAGAAGCGCGCCGACGAAGGCGCCACTGGTTCACGAGTGCCTACTCCCGGCGTCGACAAGCACAAAGCACCGACGGTGGTCGTCGATCCCGATGTAAAGCGCCGCGACGTCGAGTGAGAGATTGCGAATTAGTCCGGCGAGCTGTTCCTTCTCCGGTGGATCGGAGGGACCCTGAATGCCACGCCTCATCACGCTCGCCATCGGGCTCGTCATGACTCTTGAGTCGTTAGGCGACGCCGCGGCCGCCGCGCAGTCGCCGGCCGATTTTCCCATTCACTCGCTGACGCGCGCCCAGCCGCCGGTCATCGATGCGGGCCCGCCTGGCACGCCGCGCAAGCCGCCGTCCGACGCGGTCGTGCTCTTCGGCGGCCGGTCACTGAGCGGTTGGCGGTCCGCCGATTCGAGCGCCCAACCGGCACGTTGGAAGCTCGCCGACGAC
>QHUV01000734.1 GCA_003222065.1 Gemmatimonadota bacterium
CAGGAGTCGCGTCGAACACTTCGTCTCGATAGCGGCGAGCGCGGAGGGAGGTCCTCGGGCCGCCGCGGCGGACCCGCGGGCGTAGAGTTCCATTGAGTGCCGTGACGCCCGAGGGTAGGCGTCTCTACTCCCATTCCCGTCTCTCTTGGTCGACCGCCTCGGCGACACCTATCGGTTCCTTCCGAATGGGAAGGGACTCGTGGTCATGCTTCGGTGGATTCCCGCCAGAATTTTTGGTTGTTCGATTTCACGACGGGGGCGCGCCGCCAACTCACTCGGCTTCGGCCGACCGCGCGCTGTCGGCCATGAAATGATGAAGGCGTTACTTCGTGTCGCCGTTCCGCACGCGCGCAATGACGACGGTGACGTTGTCCTTCCCGCCACGGGCGAGGGCGAGATCGACCAACGCGCGACAGGTTCCCTCCGCGGACGTGCACGACGCGAGATGCGCCTTGATCTCGTCGTCATTGACGTGGGACGTGAGACCATCGGTGCAGAGCAGCACGATGCCCCGTCGCGTGACGTCGGTGATATGGACCTCGGGCACGACCTCCTGGCTGCCGAGGGCGCTCCACAGCACATGCTTGAGATGCGACGCTTCGGCGCCCGCGGGCGTGAGCGCGCCGGACTCCACCATCATCTGCGCGAACGTCTGATCGGTCGTTAGGCGATCGAGCGCGCCGTCCCGGTATCGATAGGCGCGACTGTCGCCGACGTGCACGACGAATGCGCGCGGCCAGAATGACGCGAACATCGTCAGGGTCGAGGCGGTCGGGACGCCTTCGTCGGTCGCGGCGAGCAGGGCGCGGTGCGCGTCCGTTACCGCCTCACGCAGATTCCTGATTGCGTCATTCTCGTTCGCGACCGCCATCTGCGAGCAGAGCTCGGTCGCGTGCAACAGGTGCTGCGCTACGGTTGCCACCGCGCGCGCGCTTCCTTCGGCGGCGCCGGCCAGCCCGCCCACACCATCCGCGACGAGGAGGAGGAATCCGCGTGACTCGGTCTCCTGCGGGCCGATGCCGTCGCCGAGGCTCGTCGCGTGGACGTGGAGCGTGCGGTGCAGACTCGCGACCAGGAAGTGATCGGCGTTTGTGCGGCGCACGAGGCCCGGATGCGTCAGGCCGAAGACATCCACCTCGGCGAGCGTCGGGCGCTGGAGCGCGGTCTCGTCACGTGTCGCGGTCTGCATGGCGCACTCCCATCGCTGATACTCGTCGAGTGTAGCATCCGGCGCGACTTGGGGCAAATGGACACGGCGCGTCAGGATTGATATTTCGTCGCGCCGCCGACCACCGTTCGAACGATCTGAATGTCCTTGATCTTGTCCTTGCTCACCGTGTGCGGGTCGTCAGCCAGCACGACGAAGTCGGCCAGCTTACCCTCGGTGATCGATCCCTTGAGCGACTCTTCGTGTGCGGCGTAGGCCCCGTTTACTGTATTCACGCGGATCGCCTCGTCGACGGTGATGCGCTGGTTGGCACCCCACGTCTTCCCGTCCCACCCGGTGCGCGTCACCATGCCCTGTATTCCCATCAGCGGCGCGAAGGGTCCCGGACTGAAATCGGAGCCCGCCGCCGGATCTTGGGGCGCGCGTCGGCGCGAGGAAGTAACTTCTGCGCGCGCTCGACCGCGGTGAGAAACATGTCGATGGCGACATCTCCATTCGCGTGGCAGTTGACCTGGATGCCGGCGCGGTGGACGCGTTCGACCCAGGCGTTGAGATCCTCCTGCGTCTCCGTGATGTTGCCGGTATACGGAGGCTGGGAGCCCGGATATGGCGTCCCGAGCGCCATCGTGCGCTCCGAGAATGATCCGTCGATCGTGTGCTCGGAGGTCGCGCCCAATTTGATCCACTCGTCACCGAAGCCGGTCGTTAGGCCGCTAGCGATCATCGAATCGAGCACCCTGCCGCTCGACTCGTAGCTGACGCGGTGGAGGAGATCGCCGCGCGCGTGGACGTCCTGCAGCGCCGAGAGGTCGCCGTTCTCGTGGTGCACGCTCGTTAGGCCGTAGCGCACGAACTGCTTCGAGATGTGCGCCAGCCCGTTCCGCTCCCGCTCGGCGCGCTGGTCGGCGGTGAAAGAGTGTCGCTGCCCCACGCCATTGAAGGCGCTTCGCGCCCGGTCCGTCACCCGTCCATTGAGCTCACCGCTCGCATCGCGATCGAACGTGCCGCCGGCCGGATTCGGCGTCTCCCTGGTGATGTGCGCCAGCTCGAGCGCCTTGCTGTTGTAGAACGACGTGTGGCCGCCGCGATGATGAACGACGACGGGATGCTCCGTCGACACCTGGTCGAGGTCGTGGACGTTGAGCGGACGCTTATCCGTCAGCTTCGTGTCGTCGAAGAAATACCCGTCGACCCATGTACCCGCGGGCGTCGCGCGCGCCTTCGCGCGGAGCTTGTCGACGATGCTGGCGATACTGACGAACTCCACCTCGAAGGGATTACCCACCAGCACCTCGTACAGCAGCGTCGTTCCGCCGGCGTGGTTGTGGGTGTCGATGAAGCCCGGCACGATCGTCATCCGCTTCGCGTCGAAAGTCTGCGTTCCTCTGCGGACGAGACCCTTGATGTCGGAGGTCTTTCCAATGGCGATGAATCGTCCCCCCTTCACCGCAAACGCCTCCGCGCGCGGCAGCGCGGGATGCATCGTGTAGATCCTGGCGTTGAAGACGACGAGATCGGCGTCCGGAGTCGGGGCGGCCAGGGAGGCCGCGATGCCGAGCCCGCGACGCGACGTCAGGGCGCTGGCCGCGCCTAACGCGACGAGCCCAATGAACTCTCTGCGACT
>QHUV01000007.1 GCA_003222065.1 Gemmatimonadota bacterium
ACTGTCCACGGCCGAATGCCAGCTCTCCTTCTTGCCCGTTGCCTTGCAGTCGCTCGATCTGCGTGGCGACGCTCAAGGCCGTGACGCCCCCGCGAGCGCGTGAGGCGCGGGCACCGGCACGTTTCCGTCCCCTCGTCTTCACGGACGCCCCACTCGCTGGCGGCGCGCTCGAGGTTTCTTCGCCTCGCCTCGTGTCGGCGAAGCAACTCTCGCGTTAGGCACTTCTGCTCGACCCTTCGCCATTCGTTGGATGCTCTCGCGCTCGAGGTGGACGTCGCTGGCATTCTTGTCATCGCGGATGCCAAGGAAAATGGGCTGGCGGAGTTTGTTGTCCGATGTCAGCTCGGCAAATTTCACTTCGACGACAACCTCTGGCTTTACCCAGTGGGCCCGCTCGTTCGTGCGAGGTGTCTCGGCGAATGGTGAGTGTGGCTGCTCCAGCGGCTTGAGGCGCTCGTACGTCTCGCGAAGTGACTCTCGATCGAACCCTCCGCCGGTGTGACCGACATAGCGCAGTTGGCCATCGCTGTCGAAATATCCGAGGAGGACTGCGCCGAGAAACTGGCGCGTGCGTCGCGGTTCTGTGAATCCTCCGACAACGAATTCAGCTCGGTGCTGCAGTTTGAGCTTGAGCCAGTCGCGGGAACGCGCACCCGGGATGTACGTCGCGGCAATTCGCTTGGCAATCACTCCTTCCCACCCGCTCTTCCGAGCGCGATCGATCATTCGCGAACCGTTAGGCGATGACTCGCTGACGCGAATCCCCGGTGGCGCATTACGCAACAGGGCCTCGAGTCGCCCGCGCCGTGTTGTCCACGGAAGCGACATCAAGCTCTCTCCTCGATCGGCAAGAATGTCAAAGACAAACATCGCCGCGGGGGATTCGCGTGCCGCGTTTGCGATGTCGGCGGCACCTTTGAGATGAAACCGGCCCTGCAGTGCTTGGAAGTGGCCGGGTTGGTTTCGCTCCAAGGCAGTGACTTCCCCATCGAGCAGAGCGGATCGTTTGATCTTGCGAGCGAGTGCTCGTAACGCATCGACGACCTCGGGAAACTGTGCGGCTTTGTCTTTTCCATTGCGTGTCATGAGCCGCACACGTGTCGGCGTGACAAACGCGAGAGCGCGCATCCCGTCGTACTTGGGCTCAAACGTCCATCCGGGCCCGGTCGGCACGTCGCTGCCGATCGTCGCGTACATTGGCTCAAGTGCCGATGAGGCCAAGGCTCGTGACACACGCCTCGCGAAGGTGAGTGTGATGTAGGCGGCGCTCGAGGCGGCAAGACGAATGCCCCAGCGGCGGTGTCATCACCCCGGCAGAAACGATGAACGCCCCGGAAGTTCGGGGCGTTCATCGCTCTCGACCGTCGTGCAGAATCAGAACGCGCGTTACGCCTTCGTGACGTCTGCGGCCTGTGGACCCTTCTGCCCTTGGACAATCTCGAACTCGACGCGATCGCCTTCAGCGAGCGACTTGAAGCCGCTACCCTGAATGGCGCTGAAGTGGACGAAGACGTCCGGCCCTCCCTCGCGGGAAATGAAGCCGTAGCCCTTGGCGTCATTGAACCACTTCACGGTGCCCTGGAGACGTGCCATGAACCGTACCTCTTGGAGCTGTGTTCCCGATCCTTTGCCTCGTTCGACTCGCGCGTCCACTCCACCCATCGGGCCGCGTCAGATGCCACCGGGACCGGTCGACGGCAGGCTTGAGGTGGCGCGGGGCAAGTTTTGTGCAAGACGCCTAATGACACCGTCGCCTCTCGCAAGGCGCTCTTGCCGGGCAGGAGAACAGCACCAATGCCGCGCCCGGGCCTGAGCTGTCGGAGCTCGGCCTGAGCACTTCGTCGGAGTTATCGATTGGAGGGGAGTACGCGCACAAGCTACGCAAGGCTTGTCGCGCGAGCCGTGATTACGTCACGCAGCGCCGGCGATGTACCGAGCCAGTCGGCCACACGCTCGACAGCGCAGCGTCACATGACAGCGTGGTGGAGGAGGAACGTCGTCTGGGGTGCGTTCGATCTGGCCAGAGCAGGACGGACAACTGAGCGGCGAGCCCGTACGGTCGCTCGCGATCAGATGGAGTGCTTGCGCCGGATTAAACGTCGCCGGTCTCGGCTTGCGCATATGTGCTACCTCGCGACTACACTGCATCCCGGAAGACGACGGCGCCGGTCCGCCTCTGTGACACTGCTAACCCCCTAATTCCCTAATCCCAAGTGCGGTATAAGGATAACACTTTGAGGCGGTTTTTCGTCACATCACTCGTGCTTGCGCTGACTGCGTGCGGACCTCGCGCCAACATCCCACCCCGGCCAGCCTCGGTCCCTGGTTCTCTCGGCCCCTCGGATAGCGGGGTCATGTTGGCGCATGCTCTCGCGCCGTTGTTATACGTTCAGCGGGACGAATGGTTCCCATTGCAACGTGTCGTTGCCGTTTTGCATCCTACCAGGCCGGTGATTGCATATCATCTCCTTTGGCAGGATGACGTGAACGGCTCATGGATCCCGTTCACGGTGCCGACGGACGAGGAAGTTGTTTGGGTCGGGTACGACTCGACTCGCGCGCCAACAGATCTTTGGACGTACTGGCATGGGACGCTGCTGCATGCCGATTGGCGCGAGCGTGGTCAGGTCGCTATCGACGTCCAGTGGGGGAAGCACGGGTCCCTCCCTCACGGACTTATCGAGTCGGATCTGCCATCCATCAAAAAGCTGAATGACTTCTATGCCTTCACGTGGCTGAGTTTGCCCGACATGTGGCTCGGCAATCTCACTCGTCGCGGGCCATGGTGTTTCTGTCACGGCTACGCCCGTTATCGCGACTTTTCGAGAGAGCTGCCACTGTCCGGTCGGCTCGATCTCGTCGTTCGAGCCGACGACGCTCGCGAAGCGTTAGGCGCGGTGTTCGGCCGACCCTATTCGCGAAAGACGCCGTGGCCGACCGCGCCCGTACCGGGACGGTGACATCGAGTTCGACTGATGTCAGCCGACGTAGACGATGTCTCCGTCCGCGGCGATGCCTAGCTCCTGCTGCGTGCCGCAGACGCCGCACACCTTCAGCGCCTGCCACATGACCTTGAGAGAATCCTGCTGCGATTTGCTCGCGGGTGTGACGGTCACTCTTTTATAGCTGTACTCTCCGCAACGCTCGCAAGCGTGTGCCTTGGCGATGCGCTCGGCGCGCTCGCGAGTGATTCTGGCCAAGTTCTCACTCCGGGATGATCGTAGGCCGCCCGGTTAGTGCTCATTCGGGTTGTCCGTGGAGAGCGGCACCTGTGCGTCAGTAGAACGGACAGCCAGCGTGGCCCGCGTCGAAGGATATGAGGCGGTGGAAGCGGAAACCGGCCCGCTGCCCCGACGCGTAGTCGTGCTTTCAGTCCCACCCGCGTTGGCACCCGTCCTCGAAAGTAGCTCGCGCACGGCACCGACAGCGCCCAGGACACCAGTGGCCTCACTCGGCAGGAAGATCGTAGATCCTTTGCCTTCGCTCAGCTTCGGCAAGGCTTCGAAGTACTTAAGGCCAAGGAGGTACATCGCGGCTTGGCCATCGGGGAGCGACTCGGCAACGCGACGAATCGCTTCGGCTTCCGCCTGCGCGAGGGCAAGACGGGCTTCGGCCATGCCTTGAGCGCGTAGAATGGCGGCCTCTTTTTCACCTTCCGCCTTTCGAACCTGGGCCTCGCGCTGACCTTCGGCCTCGAGAATCGCCGCGCGTTTTCCTGCTTCAGCGTTCGTTACTGCAGCGCGCCGCTCCCGCTCGGCGCGCATTTGCAGTTCCATGGACTGCTGAATGTCGCGGGGGGGCTCGATTGCCTGTAACTCGACACGGGTTACGTCGACACCCCAGCTGACCGCCGCTTCCTCGATCACGTCGCGCATCCGCTTGTTGATCATGTCGCGGCTGGCAAGCGTCTGATCGAGCTCGATGTCACCGACGATGTTCCGCAGCGTGGTTCGCGTCAGCGTCTCGAGCGCGTAGGGAAGATTCTGAATGGAGTACGTCGCCTTCTGTGGATCGGCGACGCGGTAATACAGCACCGCGTCGATGTCGATAGTGACGTTGTCTTTCGTGATGACCGGCTGGCTGGGGAAGTTCAGTACCTGCTCGCGAAGGTCGATGCGCGACGTGGTTCGCGACGCGATTCGCTTTTGTCCGCCTACATCTGCCTCGAGAAAACGAACGTCGATCGATTTCGGGCGCTCGATGAAGGGTATGAGAATGTTGAATCCCGAGCGCGCGAGGCGATGGAACCGGCCGAGGCGCTCGATCACCATGACCTCGGCTTGGCCGACGATCTTGAACGAGTTGGTGAAAACGAATAGCCCGAAAAGGGCGGCGACGATGATGAACGCAATGCCGAACGACATATCCCGACTCCAAGTGGGGTCCGCGATGATTGTACGGGGCGACGCGACGCGAGGCAACGAGAGAGCCTTAGCAATCGTGCTGCGCGAGCGCCGAGGCTCGCGAGGTCTTGCGAAATGCGACGTTCGGGCCTGCGTGCCATCGGCGAAATTTCGCTCTTACGGATGTGCCTGATTCTTGCTATCGTCGATGTGGTTTTTCCGTCTACGACTCCGAGGAGAAGCGTCTATGGCGACCAGGGCCAGAAAGTCGCGTGGGAAGTCCGGTAAGAGCGCTTCGCGAAGCGCGAGCAAGAAGGGAACAAAGAGAACAAAGTCGCGCGGCAAGTCCGCAGCCGCGGTCAGCGCTTCATCGGCGCGTTCGTCGACATCGGCCAAGCGCGGCCGCTCGACGACGACATCGAAACGGAGCGCGAGCACGAACACGTCGTCGGGTCGTAAGGCAGCAAGCGGAAAATCATCATCGGGCACACGAGCGGCAGCGGCCAAGACGAGCGCGAATCGCCAGAGCACGTCGCGAGTGCCGGCGCCGATCGCGCGCGTGACGCGCGTCGCGCAGGAAGTTGCGAAGGAAGCCGGCTCGGCGGTCGCCGCCGGCGTCGAGGCAATCAAGGATCTCGGCAGCAGCGTTGTCGAGCGCGTGACCGGCTAGCGCCTAACGCAAGCGATCCACGAAAAAGGGGCGCCGCGCGGCGCCCCTTTTTCGTTCTTTAGCGTTCTTGAAACTACGCGCGACGCTCGCGCGGCTCGGCCAATCGATGTCGCTCCAGCCAATCCGTGAGCAGCTCGAAGACCCGCTCACGGCCATGGTCGACCGTAATCACGTGACCGGCGCCGGTGATCCACACCAATTGCTTCTCCGCCGCGCCGAGCCGCTCGAATGCACGCTGCGCAGCATCCGGCGGTATGCGATTGTCCTCGCGTGATTGAATCATCAAGGTCGGCGCCTTCACGTCGGAAAGCGCCGACGCGCCGCGCGCAACCGTGACGTACAACGCGCGAAGCGCCGGCGGCGTGAAGACACCATACGCGAGGCTTCTCGCCGCTTCGGCTTGGTCCTGAATCGAGCGTCGGGCGCTGGGATCCAGAGCCCGCACGTATGGCACGATAGAGGCCCATAACTTTGCCAGGCGTGCGGCGAACGCGACGCGAAAGGGCATCGCGAGGTACGGCGCGAGGAGGACGAGTGATGGAAGCTCTTCATCTTCTGCGGCTAGCTGCACGGCGAGTGCGCCGCCCATCGAAAGGCCAGCGATCGCGACCCATCGCCGCTCGGGTCCCAAATCCCGGTATGCCGCGCGTGCTGCATCTAACAATTGCTCGGCACGAACTGTTGAGAACTCTCGCAGCGTTCGCCCGTGGCCGGGAAGGAGGGGCACCCGGACATTATAGCCGCGCGCATGCAGGTACTCGGCGAGATAGCGCAGCGTTTGCGGAGTATCCCCGCCACCGTGAAGCAGCAGAACGGCAGGCGCATCCGCGCCGCGCCGCAGTTCGAAGCCGTGGGCGCCGGCGATGATTCCATCGCGTCCTACGGGCAGGCGCTTCAGCGCGTCGTCGCGATGACGGAACGCCGCGCGACGCGACAGCGTTACCATCGCAACGGCGGCAATGAGCACGAACCACAGGATCAGACCCGACATCCTTGCGTTACGTCGCGATAGGAACGTTGTGCGCAGGACGAGCGGCGTGCGCACGAGGACACGGACGCGAATCTACGCTTCAGGGACGAAAAACGGGGCAAGGATCGTGTCTCCTCGCCCCGTCGCTTCCAGCAGTCCGCAACGCCTTACTGGACCGTTTGCTCTGTCGGCTCCGAGAACGTTGCGATGAGCAACTCATTGTCAGTCGCCGATTCGAGCCGCTCGGCGAGCTGCATCGGGGCGGCGATGATGAGCGTGCTCCCTTTGCGCTCAACGAGCCCTTCGCCCGTGAGGCGGCCCAGCACCAATGAAACCGATTCTCGCGTTGCTCCCACCAGCTCGCAGAGTAGACGATAGCGAGCGGTGCACAGTACGATCTTCCCGTCTTCACGGGTGAAGGTCGCATTGTTTGCCATGCGCAGCAGCGTCGACACCATTCGTTGTTCGACGCTGAGGGTCGTTAGCTCACGCAGCTTGTCGAGGAGCGCGGAGCGCTCCGCCATGAGCTGTGACGCCAGGGCCAATGCATGTTGTGGCTGTTCCCTGACGAATGCGCGAAAGCGCGTTGCGCTCAGGAAAAGTGTTTCGCTTTCGTCATCGGCGCGCGCATCGGTGGCGTATTTCGCGTTCGGCGCCAGACCCTCGGAGCCGAAGGATTCGCCCGGCGTCGCAATCCACGGCACAAATCCACGGCCGGCACGCACACGGCTGCGGAGAACGACGCGTCCTTGCGTTACGATGAACACGCCATCGGCAGGTCCGCCTCGCTGATAGATTGCGAAGCCTGCCGGCCACGATGCGCGCGCGGCGTAGGCGGCCAACGCCTCGCGTTCAATTGGGGACAGGCGTGCAGGTCCCCCTGTCAACGTCTCACCCACGTCCAACCTCGCTTCGGCCAACGGTATTGCAGGTTGCAATGTCTGGGCCGCTCTTGACAGGCCGAAGTTTCTATCCTGTTTTTGCAGGATTCGCATACCCGCGCGCATGAGGCCGCACCCACATCGACGCATGGTCGATGTGCGTTGATGCGTATGCGCACCGGGAGGACTTTCGGAGCTCATGACGTTCGGCGCGCCAGAGAGCGCAACATCCAAGAACGCACGCATCCCGTCGATTGTCATTCTCGGCACGGATGCAATTCTTGCTGCACTTCCCGCGACGCCGATTCAGCTCGCGCATGCGTGCGTGCTGGCTGGTTATCAAACCGTCATACCAGCCAGCTGGGGAGACGAGCTCATCGCGGCTGCGTCGCTGCGCGCACTGCGTCACCATGGTCAGCTTCCGGCCATTCAGTGCAGCTGTCCGTACGTCGCGCACCGGTTGCTCGCTGTCGGCTCTGACCTTCGTCCATTTCTCCTTTCGCTCGTCGCGCCTCCCGTCGTGCTCGCGCGCTACCTGCGTGGCGTGCATTCACAGGGCAAGCTTCGCATTACATACGTTGGGCGTTGTCCAGGCGCAGCCGATGAAGCCATCGATGCGCGGCTGACACCGGAAGAGCTGTTGGCGATGTTCGTTGATCGTCAAATCGCTCTTGATGTGCAGCCGGACGTCTTCGACTCGGTGATACCACCAGATCGGCGGCGTTATCGCTCGCAGCCTGGCGGTCTCCCGACTGCAGATATGCTGTGGTCGGATGGCGCAAACGGTGGTGTCGCACGATCGCTCGTAGAGTTGCACGGCGACGAACTGTCGGTGGAGTTGGCGCAGCAGCTCCTCACGGGCAAACCAGTGCTGATCGACGTCGCGCCGAGGTTGGGCTGTGTGTGCAGCGGCGCCGCCGCTGACGTCGATCCCACCCAAGCGCGTGCTCGCGTGGCGGCGCTCGAACCCCCGCGTGCGCCGAGTCCAGTGCTCGAGGAGACGATCGCGACTGACGCGATCTTGCCCCTTCCGGCAAGCCCGCGCAGCGCGATCGATGTCGTCTCACCGCCGGCAAGCGCACCGGTTGGCGAACCAGTGCCTAACGAAGTTGTCCGCGGTCGCGGAAGTCCGGAGTTCGCCGACCTCCGATCGGAGACCGACCAGGCAACCTCGACGCATCCACCGGTAGTCGGCCGCAGACACTCACCGACACGTGGCATCGCCCGTCCGCTGAGTGGCGCTCTTCCGACGGCCCGCGACGCGGATGGACGGCAGTTGCCGCGGACCTACGTTGCGCGCCGACGATCGCCCGTGCGCACGACACGTACGACTCCAACGTCCCCCGCGCCGGTGGTTACTGCTACTGGGCATGCACCCGCCGCTTCCGTGGAACAAGAAACCTCGGCATCTGGTGAGGCGATCAAGGCGTCGACAATTACGGGCGGAGAACCGTACAGCGAACCGACGCCTGAACCGGCCTTGACGAGCGCACTTTCGTTCGGCGCCGCTCCGCCGATTGCCGCGGCGATTGGAGTCGAGGGAGTGGAGAGCACCGCGGCGCTGCGGGCGCCGGCGCCGCGGGTCGGCGACGATGCCGAGGAGACGGTACCGCGATTCTCCGAGCGCGCGATTGCACTGCCGGTCACACCGTTGTCCGACGCGCGGCTCCGGGACGAGCGGCCACCTCACGCCGCAGGTGACCCTCCCATTATGCAATTGCTCACACTTGGATTGTTGATCGCGATGATCGTGCTGGTCAGCGCCGCGGTCGGCGTTCTTGTTGGCCGTTGGATGACACAACGCTAATCGCGTGGCGTGCGTCGACCAGCGCGCGTGTTGCCTCGTCGAAACGCGCCGCGAGATCGGCTATCTCGCGTGTCGCCAGCGCGGCATCGCCGCTCCGAATGGCCTCGTTGATTGACGGCAGCACCATGTTGGCATAGCCGTTATTCTCGTCGGCGACGTAGATCAGGTTCCGAAACCACGGGCGCGTTCGCAGTCCCTCGGCGCGCGTGAACGCGCGCTCCACGCGAAGCAGCGCCATGTTCGTTTCCTTGATTACCTCCTTGGCCACGCCACTGCCCGCGAGCGTGGCGTCCCGCGTCGAGGCGAAACCCGCGGCGCTTTCTTCCATGCGGTCGATGGCGGTGCGCAGCGACGCGGTGGGATTCACCGTGCTCCAGCGGCGTTTCGCGAACGCGCTGTCGATCGGCGCGAGATAGCGGCGCATCGTACGCGCAAACTCGACGTAGTCGTATGGCAGTACGTCGGCATTGGCCACGCGCAACACCATGCCGGCGGCGATGCGCGCGGCCGCCGCATGATACAGGAATCCGGGATCGCCGAACTTCGCCATCCACGTGAAATCGTCGTATTGCGAGTGATATATGCCGCCCGCGCCGCCGAATCCCCATTCGGCGATAGGAACGCCGAGATGGTTGTAGAAGGGCGCGAAGTCCGAGCCGCCACCGGGATCACCCATCGCCGGCTCGAGCGAGTCCGGCACCGCGTTCGCGCGACGCCACTCTTCGTACACGCTGCCGCGGCCATTCGGATCAGGCACGGTACGCGCGATGTCCCGTATCGCGGCGCGCAGCGAGGGCGAGCCACCCCCGCCGAAGCGGGGTCCTTGCGCCGAGACGTCCTGATTGAAGTACGCGACGGCATTCTTCGTTAGGCGAAGAGAGTCGTCTTCGACGTATTCGACGGAGCCGATCAGCCCCCACTCTTCCGCATCCCAGGTCGCGAAGACGATGGTGCGCTTCGGTCGCATGCCCTGCTTCACTTGTTCGGCGATGGCGCGCGCTGCCTCGAGAACGCTCACCGTGCCGCTGACATTGTCCGCCGTGCCCGGGCCCCACGCGTCGCGGTGGCCTCCAATCAGCACCATCTCGTCTGGAAACTCGCTTCCACGCACAATGCCGAACGTGTCGTAGATCGGCTTCAGCGGGCGCGAGGTGCGATCGTCGCGAACGAGGACCCTCGCCTTCACTGGCCCCGGTCCGACGTGATATCGGAAAGGCAATCCGCCCTGCCAACCTTGCGGCAGCACACCGCCACGAACTCCGCGCAGCAATTCCGCTGCGTTGCCATAGCCGATCGGCACAACCGGAATGTGCGGAATCTCCATCTTGCTTTCGGGAAGCCGCACCGCGCCCGCCTTGCTCGCATAGGACGGCGTGGACGGATCGCCATCGCCATTCAACACGCTCCCGCGCTGCACTCCGCCCGGCGGCCGCATCGGGCCTTCGGGATAGACATCGCCGCGGACGAAGCCGTCGTCCTGTGGATCGCTGTAGATGATCAGCGCGGCCGCGCCGTGCCGCTCGGCCTCTCGTGCCTTGATGCCACGAAACGAGCGGCCGTAGCGCGCGACGGCGATCTTGCCGCGAACCGAAACGCCAAGCGAATCGAGTTGGCCGTAATCCTCGATCAGCCCGTAGTTGACGTAGACCACTTCACCGGTGACATCGCCCTGGCCGCTGTAGCCGTTTACGGTCGGATATTGCGGCAACGCCGCCGCCGGATCGTTCGGCAGGACCGGCTCGCCGAGACTCAGCCGCGCGGTATCGGGCGCTACTCGCCAGACCCGCACCTCGGTCGCGTGAGGCATCCAGATGTCATACGTGCGGAGCTCGGTCTCGAGTCCCCACGCTTTCATTTGTGCGATGACGTAGTCGCGCGTACGCGCCTGCGCCGCGGTACCGGCAACGTGGGTCTCCTGCGACAGGGCGCGAGAATGCGCCGCCGCGCGCGCCGGATCGGGACGCCGAATAGCATCTGCCTCGGCTTCACGCTCGCGCGCCGCTGATGCCGGCGAATAGCCGATCAAGGTCTGCTGCGCCACGCATGGCGCAGCCATAACGGCGAGGACGACCACAAGAGCCGGCAGCGAGAGGAGGTAGCGCATACTCGGATGGGACGGGTTACGAGGCTAGTAAAGTGTCTGGGACACTGTCGGCGAGAAGGACGCCACGCTCAATCATACTGCTCGAGCGCGCCGCGAATGGCGGCCCGCAACACGTCCTCGCGTTGCCTGTCCGTGGCGAGACTTGCCGCCAAGGCGTTGAATTGCCGCACCATCTCGCCCTCGATGAAACGATCGCGGTCGCCTCGGACGCCGAGCTGCTCCAGCGACCGTTCGGCGAGTTGACGAAGGAGTTGGCGCGTCTCGTTATCGAGGGCTTCAAGTGACGGGGGATCGGGTAATGGCGCTGGCACTTCTCGGGCGCTCGGCCGCGACGGCGCGTCCCACAGGGCGTGCACAGGCGCGAGCACCGCGATGAATGAACCCGGCGTATGCTCTCGGTGACTCGCGATTACGCCACGTTGTTTGAGTCGATGAATCAGCCCCTCGATGGCGCTGCGGACGACGGACACTCCGCCCTCACTGTTATTGCCGCGCCCGGTGATGATCAACACTTCCGTGTCGGTGCCTGACGAGAGCTGGACCTGCTGCTGGCGCAGCCATGCCTCGGCGCGCGCGACTGCTTCCGCCGCCGTTGGCAACGACTCGCGCAGGTTCAGAATACGCCCATTACCGAAGCGAGCCTCGTCGAACGCTTGGCGGAGGCCGGAGAGTGACGTTCCGCGACGCGGTCGAGCCATGGGCAATCCTCAGCGGCGACGGTTCGGATCCGCGGCTCTCATCGCAGTGCACGTGACAGCACGTGGCCGTCGAGCCGCTCGAGAGGCGGGATGCCAAGCACGTGGGCGAGTGTCGGGGCGATGTCGACGACCCGCGCGAACTCGTCGTAGTGACCCGCGCGCACGCCGCGCCCCCAGAAGAGCAGCGGCACATGGGCATCTTCGTCGTTAGGCGTCCCGTGCGTCGCATTCGGCGTGCCCGCCCAATAGGCGAACGGCTCTAGGCTGACGACCAGCTCGACCGGCAGCTCCGGAGACAGCATATGTATCCAGCGTCGTGCGACCGCGTCGCGCACCGTGTCCGCCTGTGCGAGCGAGCGCACGAAGTCGACGCGTCCGACGCCTGGCACCTTCCGCGCATCGTCCGCGAATCGCCATAGCACCGAATCGACATCGACGTGCGCTCGGGCGAATGCGGCCCGATCCACGAAGAGCATGCCCTCCGCGAACCGCAGCGCGGCCGTGTCGACGCCACGTGCCGCGAGGCGCGTCACCATTGTCACGTAGACTGGCTCGACATCGGCGTAACGAGCGACGGCGCCGCTGGTGCGTGCGGCGTGGATCGCCGGGAATGGCTGTACGCCGTGATCCGCGGTGAGCGCAATGACGACACGCGTCGAATCGCGCAACTTGAACAGGGAGTCGAAAAAGACTCCCAGATAGCGGTCGAGTCGAAGGATTTGATCGTGCTGTTCGCGCGAATCGGGGCCGAACGCGTGCCCCACGGCATCGGTGGTGGAGAGCGAGATCGCAAGCAGGTCCGTCTGCGGACCGCGGCCGAGTTTGAGTGCCGCGAGCCCGGCGAGCGCCGCCTGTAACGTCACGTCGTCCATCATCGGATAGGCGATCAGCGCCCTCGCCGCCGCGGCCGAATCCGTCGGGAAGGGGTGAGGAAACGTGACATTATGACCACCGTTTTCCAGGATGACGCTGTCAACCTCGGGATATGCTTTCTCGGGAAGGAGCAGCGTCCACCGTTGGCCGGCGTAGCGTTCCGGCAAGTGCCGTGCGTTGAACTGGGTGATCCACGACGGCATGGTATCGTGGTAATAGCTGCTCGTCGTGAATCGATCGGGGGCGTACCAGTAGACCTCCTCGTGCGCACGGCCGAGGGGCAAGATCGCGCCGCGGTCCTTTCGTGAGATCGAGAGCGCGTGAGAGCGGGGATCGGCAACGCGCATCCAATCGATCAGAGTCGTCCCGCGAAATCGAAAGGGAGAGGCTCCTGGTCCGCCACCCGTGAGCAATGGCGCGCGATCGTCTTCCACGCCGGCGCTGTTTGTCGTTATGCCCGTTCCCCGCGGAAATCGCCCGGAGAGCGTCGCCGAATGGCCGGGCGCCGTTTCCGTGATCGCATGATCTTGATATGCATTCTCGAACACCGCACCAGCGTGATACAAACGCGCTAAACCGCCGGTGAGTTGCGTATCGAAACGCAGCAGGTAGTCGGGCCGCATTTGGTCGATAGTCAAGAGCACGACCAGCGTCGGCCGCGCCGGCGGTTGTGCTTGGACCCGCTGAGCCGCGACGCCGAGGAGCGCGAGCGTCAGAAGGACGCTTGACCTGTCGAGCCACTTGCGAACGAATGCCATTGATCCTTTCACGTTCGAGGAGTAGAAGGAATGCCTAAAACAGTGCGCCGCACCCCGCTACCTAGCGACGTGCGCGAGAGGCGATTTCCTGAATACCCCGCTGGGAGTAGAGCCGCTAGTGGGCGGCAGGGGCAGTTGCGTTCATACGGCCAGAACGACGGTTCGGCCGTGCCGCGCGTCCAGTCGACTCGCGGCTCAGGCCGCGAGCGCGGCGTCGATGTGAAGCTGCTTTGCGAAGCAGGTCTCGTTGCAGGCGAAGCGGCGCGCGCAACCAAGGCAGTCGCGCCGGATCTTCTCCGGGTAGCGTGCCCGGTCGACGCGTTGGTAACCGATCGCCTCGAAGAACGCCGGCTGGAGCGTCAGCGCAAAGACGTGGAGTACGCCGCGCTTGATTGCGAGTGCTTCCACGGCAGCGACGATATCGCGGCCCAATCCGTTCCCCTGCGCTTCTCTGGCGACGGCCACCGCTGCCACCTCGGCGACGGACGGCGAGTACTCCTTGAGCGCGCCGCATGCCAGAATGCGACCCCACGGGTTGACGGCGACGAGATAGTCGTCGATGTCGAGCGCGATCTGCTCCGGTGTGCGGCGGAGCATGAGATGCTCGGCGGCGAAGACGTTGTTCAGCCGCGCAATCTCTTCCGCCTCGCCCTCGCGGGCGCGACGGATGAGCAAATGCTCATGCTCTGTCGTCGTCACAGTACCTGCTCCAGGATGTCGAGGCCGAGCGCCAGCTCCTCACGCGTCGTCACCAAAGGCGGAAGTAGGCGCACTGTACAGTCGCCGGCGGTGCAGGTCAGAAGTCCCGCCTCACGAGCAGCGTCGACGACATGCGACGCGGTCCCCATGATGTCGATTCCCCACATGTAGCCGACGCCGCGTACGGCACGCACTCGACCCGTCCGCCGCCCGATCTCCTCGAGCTGCCGCCCAAACCAGGCGCCGTTCTCACGCACCGCCGCGAGAAGCGACGGATCCGAGAGTCTCTGCACCACGTGGAGTGCAACGGAGGACACGAAGGGCCCGCCACCAAACGTCGTCCCGTGATCGCCAGCTTTGATGGTCTGAGCGATCTCGTTGGTGAGCAGAATGGCGCCCATCGGCAGACCACCGGCGATCGGCTTGGCCAACGTGAGGATGTCGGGTTCCACACCGAATCGTTCATACGCGAACAAGGTCCCCGTACGTCCAAGACCGCACTGAATCTCATCGAAGATGAGCGCAATCCGTCGCTCCTTGGTGAGTGCCCGCAACTCACGCACGAAGCCGCCATCGAGAACCCGCACGCCTCCTTCGCCCTGCACCGGTTCGAGGATGAGCGCGGCGACCGTCTCTCCGTCGAGCGCGGCGGCGAGATCCTCAAGGTTGCGCTCCGAAATCGAGATGCCTGCTGCGAGTGGGCGGAAGGGGAGGCGATAGCCCGGGCGATCCGTCGCCGCGAGCGTCGCGAAGAGCCGGCCGTGAAATGCGCCGCGCAGCGCAACGATCTCGTGTTTTACTTCGCCGACGGTGCGCGCCCACCGGCGCGCGAACTTGAACGCGCCTTCGTTTGCCTCGGCGCCCGAATTGCAAAAGAACACTTTGTCCGCGAACGAGCGCTCGACGAGCGCCGCCGCCAGGCGCGGAGCGGGCGATGTCTCGTAGAGGTTCGACACGTGCACCAGACCGTCCGCGGCCGCGTGCAAGGCGGCCACGAGACCCGGGTCGGCGTAGCCAAGCGCATTCACGGCGATGCCGCTGACGAAATCGAGGTAGCGTTTCCCCTCGGTGTCGAAGAGGTATACGCCTTCGCCGCGCACCATTTCACCCGGCGCGCGCTTGTACGTGTACAGCACGGCGTCGGATGTCGTCACACCATCGACCGCCGGCACGACGGCGAGCGGCTTCTCCGGGGAGGTGACGCCGGGAATCGGAGCGTTGCGCCCCGGAGAAGGCTCGAGCGTGAGATCAGGAGCGTGAGCGGTCATCATTTCTCCGTTATGCATTAGCAGCAGCTTGCACGCTTGCCCGGAATCTGCCGCCGTCAGGCGAGCAGCACCGTGCCGCGGGTGGCATCGTCGATTGCGGCGATGTCTCCGATGCGAACACGTTCGACGCCGCCGGCGAGCGCGGTCAACGCCGCTTCGAGCTTCGCGCGCATCCCGCCGGCCGCCGTGCCACCGGCGATCAGCTCTCGCGCAACTGGTACTCGCAGCCGTGGAATCACCGCGCCGTCGGACATCACGCCGCCGACGTCGGCGATGAGCAACAACTCATCAGCGGCGAGCGCCACGGCGATGGCCGCGGCCGCGTCGTCGCCATTCACATTGAGCGCGTCCTCGTCGCCTAACGAGCCGGAACTCGTCGCACCCGCACAGGCGTTCCTGCTCACCGGCGAAACGACGGGGAGGAAGCCTCCATCCAGCAGATGCCAGAGGAGTTGAACGTTCGCGCGATGCGGCACGCCGACGTAACCGAAACGCTCTACGTCGACGGGCGTCGCGGTGAGGAGGCCCGCGTCCTCGCCGGAGAGGCCGAGCGCGCGCACCCCATGGCCGACGAGCGTCGCCACGAGGCGCTTGTTCGCGCTGCCAGACAGCGCCATCCGCACGACGTCGATGTCTCGCGCGCTCGTGACGCGCCGTCCGCCAATGAACTGCGACTCGACGCCGAGCGCACTCTGTAAGCTCGTCACCTCGTCGCCGCCGCCGTGGACGATCACGAGCGGGCATGCGGCGCTATTCCAAAGCTGCGCAATCCGCAACGCTAGTCGCGGATCGCTCTGAGGACGCCCGCCGATCTTGAGTACCCGCGTCAGCGTCGTCATGCGGGAAGTCCGACCGTCTCCGGCAGACCAAGCATGAGGTTCGCGTTCTGAACTGCCTGGCCAGCAGCTCCCTTCATCAGGTTGTCGATCGCCGCCAAAACGAGCAGCATGGGGCTGCGCGTGCCCGTGAGCGGCATCGCGGCAATGCGCACAACGTTCCGATGGACGACGTCGCGCAAGCACGGGGGCTCGTTCGTGAGCTCGATGAACGGCTCCGCGTCGTACGCCTCGCGCCAAGGCGCCAGTACATCACCACTCAACGATGCCCGCAATGGCACGGTGATCGTCGCGAGGATGCCCCGCGCGACCGGCAGCAGGTGGGGCGTAAAGACGAGGTCCGCCCGACAGCCGAGGGCGCGCGAGACCGCACGCATCTCGTTGAGGTGCCGGTGCACGTTGCCTCCGCCGTTCGCGAATCCGTACGCTCGAAAGTCTTCCGCGATTTCGCCGAAAAGCAACTCGCGTTTGGGTGAGTTGCCCGCGCCAGTCACGCCACTGGCGGCGTCGACGACGATTGTGGCGTCATCAGCGATGAGCCCTTGCTGAAGGAGCGGCGCGATAGCAGTGAGAATCGCCGTTGGGTAGCAACCCGGGTTGCTGACGAGCGGCGCGTTTAGCACGTGCTCACGCATGAGCTCAGTGAGACCGTAGGGAATCCCGTCGCACCCGTTGCCCGGCCGCAGGTCCGCCGAGAGATCGACGGCGCAGGCGCCTGCTTCACGAATGCGGGTGACCCACTCTCTCGACGCGCCATGCGGCAGCGCACTAAAAACGAGCACAGCGTCGGCGAGCGGCGCCTCCTCGGTTGCGATGAAGTCGATTGCGTGCCTGCCGAGGCGCGCCTTCACACCGCGCTGGTCATGCGCCGTGGCGAACGCGAGCTCGAACTCGGGATGGTCGAGGATGAGTGAGCAGAGCTCGCGGCCGGCATAGCCGCTGGCGCCGAGCACTCCGACAGGTATTCTATTCACCAGGAATGCATAATAATGCGCGGAGCGAACGTCAATGGCGCGCCAGAGATACCGCTGTCTTGAATGACGAAGAGGTGCTATCGTTACGCGCCGTGGACAATGAACCGGGTAAGAAGAAGCCAGAGCGGCACGAGGTCATTCTGCAGCTCCTGAGTAGCCACGCGATCGCGAGCCAGGAGGACCTGCGGCGATTGCTGGAGGAGCGCGGATGGCGCGTGACACAAGCCACACTTTCCCGAGACTTGCGGCAGCTCGGCGTGGTTCGGGCGCCGACTGACGACGGCGCACGGTACGTCCGCCCGGAAATGCTCGGTGGAGACGAGGGCAAACCCTCTCTCGAAGCGCTTTTGCCTCAACTCTTCGATGCGGTGGATGGCGTCAGTGAGCTGCTCGTTTTGCACACGCTCCCGAGTGGGGCACAGCCCATAGCCGAGGCGATCGACGCGCAAGATTGGCCGGAGATCATCGGCACCATCGCCGGCGAGAACACAATCCTTATTGTGTGCCGATCATCGCAGGCTCGCGGTGAGCTCGCCAAGCGCCTGCAAACAATGGCCGGACGGCGCTCCAACTCACGGGGCTGAGGACAATCGCCGGGACCGCGACGGCGATGCGACTCCCACAATCGCCGGTCTATTGACGCCGCGCAGCCAAGTGGCTTAATTATGCACGTCGGTTGCATAAACTTGGCGCAACGGAGCATACATGCCTCGCACTATCGTGCTCGCCTACTCAGGCGGCCTCGACACGTCCATCATCGTCCCGTGGCTCCGCGAACACTATGACGCGCGCGTCATTTGTGTCGCGGCGGACATCGGCCAGGGTGAGCGCGAGCTGGCCGGGGTACGGGCCAAGGCGCTTGCCTCCGGAGCCGACGAGTGCTTCGTCGAGGACCTGCGCGAAGAATTTGTTCGCGATTTCATATTCCCGACGCTGCGCGCTGGGGCGGTCTACAATCGCAAATACTTGCTCGGCACAGCGATGGCCCGCCCGCTCATCGCTCGACGACAGGTCGAAGTGGCACGGCGTGTTGGGGCGAACGCTCTTGCTCATGGCTGCACCGGGAAGGGAAATGATCAGGTTCGTTTCGAGCTGACCTACGCCGCGTTCGCGCCTGACCTTCCGGTCATCGCACCATGGCGTGAGTGGGATATCCGGAGTCGCGAGGATGCGATCTCGTATGCCGCCGCGCGCGGAATTCCCGTCGCCGCAACGAAGGAAAAGATCTATTCGCGCGACGCCAATCTGTGGCATCTCTCGCATGAAGGCGGCATTCTCGAGGACCCGAATGCCGCACCGCCGGACGACCTACTGCATCTCACGACGACGCCATTCGACGCGCCGGACATCCCGGAGAATGTTGTCATCGGATTCGAATCCGGTACGCCGGTGTCAGTTAACGGCGAGTACCTCGATCCGGTGGCGCTCGTCGAGCGGCTCAACGTCATTGGCGGCAAGCACGGCGTTGGCGTCGTGGACCTCGTGGAGGACCGGCTCGTCGGAATGAAATCTCGCGGCGTCTATGAGACGCCCGGCGGCTCACTCCTGTATTCGGCTCACTCGGAATTGGAGCAATTAGTCCTCGACCGCCGCGCGCTCGCCGCCAAGGATCTCATCGCACCACGGTATGCGGACCTCGTATACGAGGGCCGCTGGTGGACGATCGAGCGTGAGGCGTATGACGCGTTCGTCACCGCCACCCAGGTCCAGGTGTCGGGAACCGTTGCGTTGCGTCTGTACAAGGGCTCGGCCGCGGTTGTCGGCCGCGAGAGCGTGCACGCCCTCTATGATGAGCGTTTCGTAACGTTTGGCGAGGACGATGTGTATCAGCAGAGCGACGCGGCCGGATTCATTCGCCTGTTCGCCCTGCCGGCCCGCGTTCGCGCGTTAAAGGACCAGGAATTGGCGCGCACCTCGGTCGCCAATGGCTCGTCCGTGGAGCAGGAGATGGCATTGCCAATCGGCAGCGAGTCTGCCGGCAACAGCAAGCCAGCGCAGGAAGCGCCTTCCACACCCGAGCTGGCCGTCGCGTGACGACGACAGCGTTCGTCGATGCGGCCGCCAAGTCCCACAAGCTTTGGGGCGGCCGGTTCAAGGGAGGCACTGCGCCCCAATTCGACGCGCTCAATAACTCGATTCGCGTCGATTTTCGCCTGTGGCCATTCGACGTCGAACTGTCGAAAGCCTGGGCAATGGCGCTCTACGGCGCCGGAGTTCTCACCATCGCCGAGTGCAAGGAGATCGAGCGAGGCCTCGATGCGGTGACACGGCGTCTCGACGCGGGCGCCGAGCCGATCGCCTCGGACGAAGACGTGCATACGTTCATCGATCGGCTGCTCCATGAGGAGATCGGCGACGTTGCGTCAAAGCTGCATACAGGGCGCAGCCGGAACGATCAAGTCGCGACGGCGACACGCATGTGGGCGATGGACGCAACGGGACAACTCGATAGTGCGGTGCGGCAACTCCAGCAGGTCATGATCGACCAAGCGCATGGCCTCGAGACCGCGCTCATGCCGTCGTACACGCATCTGCAGCGAGCGATCCCGGTGTCGGCCGCGCACTGGCTGCTTGCGCACTTCTGGCCGCTGGAACGGGACCGAGCGCGGCTACGATATGCCGCGAAAGCGGCCGCCGTGTTGCCACTCGGATCGGGCGCGGTGGCTGGTTGTGCGTATCCGATCTCGCGTACGCTGCTTCAGGGGGCGTTAGGCTTCGACGGCGTCACGCCGAACTCGATCGACGCGGTAAGCGATCGGGATTTCGTCGCCGAGTTGCTCTTTTGCACGGCGCTTCTCGGTACCCACCTTTCGCGCCTTGCTGAAGATCTGATCCTCTATGGCTCGAGCGAATTCGGCTTCGTGCAGTTCGGTGAGCGCTTCACGTCCGGCTCGAGCATGATGCCACAGAAGCGCAATCCGGACGCACTGGAGCTCGCGCGTGGCTCGGCGGCCCGTATGCTGGGACATTTAACGACACTCCTCGCTACCCTGAAGGGGTTGCCGTCCAGCTACAACAAGGATCTGCAAGACGACAAGCGCGTCGTGTTCGACGCCGTCGACACGCTGCTCCTTGTCTTGCCGGCCGTCGCGGGCGCGCTTGCGGAGTCGACGTTCCGAACGGAGCGGATGCGCGCCGCCCTGTCGACGACGATGATGGCGACCGATCTTGCCGATTACCTCGTGCGGAAGGGCGCCACTTTCCGCGAAGCGCACGGTGCGGTAGGTCGATTGGTGCGCGCCTGCGAAGAGCGTGGGACGGAGTTGCACACCTTGCCATTCGCGGACTTCGCCGCGGCACATCCGGCGTTCGAGGACGACGTCTTTGACGCGCTCTCCGCCTACCGCTCTGTCGAGCATCGCGAGGTCGAGGGAGGCACCGGGCCGGCGGCGGTGCGCGCTCAACTCGAGGCGGCTCAGCGTGCGCTCGAGGTCACGATCCGCTGAGTCGCCTAACGCGGCTGAACATGGCTAGGCGCTTTCGCCCCTCCACCGCCGATCAGAACAGTACGCCGAGCGTGATCGGCAACAGGCGGATGCCCGCCGTACCGCTCGCCATGTGATAGCGCGCCTCGACGAAGGTCGTGACGTCGCCCAGCTCGAAACGCAGTCCGCCACCCAAATTGAGGCCGGGATTCGTGCGCGCGCGCGTGCCGAGAAACAGCGTGCGATGACTGCTGTAGATGCCGGCGCCGCCGATGACGTAAGGAACCACCATCGTGCCGGTCGGCGCTTTGAGGACCCCGTTCGCGTTGGCCATCCAGATCTGCTCTTTCGTTGCGTTGCCCGAGTATTTGAGCTCGTGAAACGCTCCGTCGATGCGAAATCCAAACGGTGACTCCGGAACCCGAACATCGACCAGCAGACCGATGTGATATCCGACGTTCTTGTCGCTGCCGTAAGCACTGACCGGCGCGGTGGCGCCCGCGTCCAACCCCAGTCTGGCGGCGGTTTGCGCGCCACATACATCGGCGGTTGCCGCGAGAGACTCTAAAGCGATGACAAGAGAGATCGCGTGCCATGAATTCATCACCGGCCTTTCTCCATCACGAAGGAACGGCGCAGCGGCCGAAACCGCGCTCCAAGGTGAATGCAAAAGAGCCGGGCGACAATAGCGCCCGGCTCTTTGTGCTACGCGACGCCCGAGTTAGTGCGACGCCTTGATAACGTTTTCGGCGGCCGGGCCCTTCTGACCCTGCACGAGATCGAACTCGACAGCCTCTCCTTCAGCTAAGCTCTTGAAACCGTTGCCTTGGATCGCGCTGTAATGAACGAAGCAGTCCTTGTCACCACTGTCTGGAGTGATGAAACCAAAGCCCTTCGCATCGTTGAACCACTTGACCTTTCCGGTCGTGCGCATAACTGCTCCTCAAATGTGCGGTCGCCGAGCCAGAGGGTCACTCCGCGAGGCGACTCCCAATCCGCGACCACACCGTGTGATCGTGGCTCCGAAGAAGTTGAAGCCGGACCCGAGAACCGGCGGGCCCGGCTTCAGACGCGGCGAAGCTAAGGCGAGTGTGAAAATCGGTCAATAGTCTTGTGTGTTTCAGATCACGGTCCGAGGACATGCACTCCCGTCACGAAATACTGTGTGTCACCAAAGCAACTCGTCGGTACACCGCCGTGTTGATCGTACGTGAGCGACACTCGCTGCCCCATGGAGTGGCTGAGGAGTTGCGCGACGCTGTCGTTGCGGACGGTGAAATCCCACATTTGCGGTGTCGTGCCGGGAATGTTCACCATCGCCAGCTCGCCTTCCCACGTTTTGCAGATCCAACCTTTCCGTGAGAATTTCTGTACGTAGCCAGCGCGATCGCCATGAGAATACGTGTACGCCAGCGCGATCACGGTCCACAGCGCGACGACGGCGATTGGCGATAGAACCACCGCCGCGACGATCCACGGCCAACGGCGATGACGCCGGCCGACTCGCGGTACTTCCGCGGGCGGCGCCACGGTTGGCTCGTCGGGAGATGTTTGCTTGTCCTCGGTCATCGTGCTGCGCTCGGCGATCTGGTGGGGTGACGCGCGCTTCGCGGTTATGCGCAAAGCTACCGGTGCGCCACAAAACCGCCAGCGCGGACCGGTCGCACACACACCGATTACTCCCGTGCTCGTCGACGCCGCATATATCTTTGACAGCGCCCCGTGTTGTCACAACGTTACTCCTCGCCTCCCTGTCGGTAGCCTTTCCACGTGACGCCTCTGCATCGCCGCACCACCACCACGACCTGGATCCGGGACGTCCCGGTCGGTAGCGCATATCCCATCGTCGTTCAGTCGATGACGAACACGGATACTGCGGATGCGGCGGCGACCGCGGACCAAGTCGCCGCCTTGGCGTACGCCGGCTCGCAGCTCGTTCGCGTCACCGTCAACAATGACGAGGCCGCGGCAGCGCTCCCGGAAATCGTTCGCCGCGCGGCCGATCAGGGCTGCGACGTGCCGAT
Organism: Gemmatimonadota bacterium; assembly: GCA_003222065.1. Lineage (GTDB taxonomy): Bacteria > Gemmatimonadota > Gemmatimonadetes > Gemmatimonadales > Gemmatimonadaceae > AG2. Next base: position 22,331 of record QHUV01000007.1, read on the forward strand.
CATCGGCGACTTTCACTACAACGGGCACCTGCTGCTCGCCAAACATCCGGAATGCGCGAGCGCCCTCGCCAAGTATCGCATCAATCCCGGAAACGTCGGCGGCAAGCGACGCGATGAGAACTTTCGAACGATCGTTCAAATCGCGATCACGAACGAGAAGCCCGTCCGCATCGGAGTGAACTGGGGGTCGCTCGATCAGGACTTGCTCACGCAGATGATGGATGAGAACGCGCGTCGCTCGGAGCCCGACGACGCGCAGGACGTCTACATCGACGCAATGATCGCGAGCGCGCTGCGCTCCGCCGAGCTCGCGGAGGAGGTCGGTCTCGCGCACGATCGAATCATCATTTCGGCGAAAGTCTCCGGTGTCGCGGATCTCGTCGACGTCTACCGGCGGTTGGCGGCGCGCTGTGATTATCCGCTGCACCTCGGCCTCACCGAGGCCGGTC
>QHUV01000226.1 GCA_003222065.1 Gemmatimonadota bacterium
GCGGATTCGTTCTTCCCTGGAATCGGTTTGGCGCAGGTGGAAACCGAACCGCGGTCGCGGACATTCACGGGCGCGCTCGGCGTCGCCCGGCTGACCGTCCGTGCCGAGGGGGGACACTACACCTTCGTCGAAGTGCAGACCGATCAGATGGGGGAGAGCCGAATGGACCGCAACGTGAAGAAATTCTTCGTCGCGATTCACCGAGCTGAAGACCCCGGTCACGCCCTCGAAGCGTCGTATTGATGCCGACTCGCGTTGCGGCTAGCGGCAAGCGCGAGAAGGGAACCGGAAAACAGCGCGCGGAGGCGTCTCCCGCGGGACTTACCCGCGCGCAGCTTCTCGAGCTGTACTACTGGATGCGACTGACCCGCACGCTCGAGGAGCGGTTGGTTGCCCTCTACCGACAGACCAAGGTCATTGGCGGGCTCTTTCGCTCGTTAGGCCAGGAGGCCGACGCGGTAGGCAGCGCCTTCGCGCTTCGTCCCGAGGACGTTCTCTCACCCCTGATTCGCAATCTCGGCTCGATGCTCGTGAAAGGAGCAACGCCAGTCGAGATTCTCCGCCAGTATATGGCAAAGGGCGATTCGCCGACTCGGGGCCGCGAGTTGAACATTCACTTCGGAGACACGGCGCGCGGTTTCATCGGGCAGATCTCGCCGCTTGGCGACATGGTGCCGGTGATGGCGGGCGTCACTCTGAGCTTCAAGATGCGCAACGAGCGTCGGGTCGGCCTCGTATACGTCGGCGACGGCGCGACCTCGACGGGCGCCTTCCATGAGGGGATCAATTTCGCCGCCGTCGAGCGCTGCCCGCTCGTAATCGTCGTCGAAAACAATGGGTACGCGTACTCCACGCCGACTCGTAGCCAGACGCTCGCCAAACAGTTCGTCGACAAGGCAATCGGATATGGCATTCCAGGCGAGCAGGCCGACGGCAACGACGTCATCGCCACGTACGAGGTCACTAAACGTGCCGTCGATCGCGCACGGAGCGGCGAAGGTGTCTCGCTCGTCGAGCTGATCACCTACCGGCGAAAGGGGCACGCCGAGCACGACAACCAATCCTATGTTCCGGTCGGCGAGATCGATCGTTGGGCGCGCGAGAACGACCCGATCGATCGGTACGTCGCGCGTCTCCGGACGGAGCTCGGGTTCGCTGATGACGACCTACGTGTCATTGATGATCGCGTTAGGCGCGAGATCGATGAGGCGACGGAGGTCGCGGAGCGCTCGGCGGCCCCCGAGCCACTCGACGCTCTGCTCGGCGTCTACGCGTCACCACCAGCGCAGCAGCCGCTCTGGTTCCGAAGCGGACAGCGCGCCGCCGTCGACGCGAGCGAGCGGGCGGAGGGCTGGGGTAGCTATTCGGCGACGAATGGCGCGGCGAGCGATGCACGTCTCGCGCGCGAGAACGATTGATGGCAGAGATCACTTACCTCGAGGCGATTCGCGAGGCGCTCTTCGAGGAGATGGAGCGCGACGCGAATGTCTTTTGCCTTGGTGAAGACATCGCTGCGTACGGTGGCGCCTTCAAGGTCACCGAGGGATTGTCGAAGCGATTCGGTGAGCAACGGGTCATCGACACGCCGATATCCGAGGTGGGGATCGTCGGTGCGGCGGCGGGCGCGGCTCACATGGGAATGCGACCGGTGGTCGAGATGCAGTTCATCGACTTTGTCGCGAACGCGTACGACATGCTCACGAACTATGTGGCGACCGCTCGCTATCGCGCTGACCTCCCCTGTCCAATGGTCGTGCGGGGGCCGAGCGGTGGTTATGTGCGCGGCGGACCGTTTCACTCGCAGAATCCTGAGGCCGGTTTCATCCATACGCCTGGCCTCAAGGTCGCATACCCAGCGACGGCGGAAGACGCGAAGGGGTTGCTGAAGTCCGCCATTCGCGATGACGACTGTGTGCTGTTCTTCGAGCACAAGTACTTGTACCGTCGCATCAAAGGCACGATGCCCGCCGGAGACCACGTCGTGCCGCTTGGCAAGGCGCGCGTCGCGCGCGAAGGACGAGACCTCTCGATTATCACCTATGCGGCAACATTGTGGAAAGCGCTCGAGGCCGCGGATGAGTTGGAGCGCGCTGACGGACTCTCCGCGGAAGTCGTAGACCTTCGCACGTTGAGCCCTCTCGATGACGATGCCATTCAGGCGACGACGAAGAAGACCAATCGGGTGCTGATTGTGCATGAGGACACGCGAACGGGAGGGATCGCTGGCGAGATCACAGCGCGAATCAACGAAACGTGCTTCGCGTGGCTCGACGCTCCGGTGCTGCGCGTGACGGCTCACGACGTGCCGTTGCCTTACGCACCGCAATTGGAGGATTTTGTACTCCCGCAGACCAACGATATCGTGACCGCCGCGCGGGTGCTCGCGGCGTATTGAGATGGTGGGACCGGAGACAGAGTCGCGCCGTTGGGCTTATGTTGCAGTCGGTTGTCTGATGGCCGTCGTCGGCCTGGCGGGCGGCGGCATGATGGCAGTGCTCGTCGCAAAGGTTGTCGGCGCCGTACGGGGATGTACGCCGGATCAAGAGACGGGCGCTCCATGCGCGTGGTCGACGTACTGGACGTGGGGTGCGCGGATTGGCGTGGTGGCGCTGCCCAGCCTTGTGATCTGGCGGATGCGTCGCGGCGAGAAGCGCGTGCAGCTTGACGTCCAGCAACATTGAAACGGGGTGAGATGCGGTGGCACGTGTCGACGTGGTGATGCCCCAGATGGGGGAATCGATCGCTGAGGGGACGCTTTCGCGCTGGCTGAAGAAGGTCGGCGATGAAGTGAAGCGCGACGAGCCGATATTCGAGATCTCGACGGATAAGGTGGATGCCGAGATTCCGGCGCCGTCGAGTGGCGTACTGGCCGAGATTCTCGTGACCGAGGGTCAAACGGTGCCGGTGCAAACGGTCGTGGCCCGGCTGGAGACGGAGAAGGGAGCGGCCGTCGGCGGAGAGGGACCGCGCGCGCCGGCCGCGGCTGCAGCGCCAGAAAAGGCAGCCGCGAGCGCCGCAATGGCGGCGGGTGCTAGTGGCCTGGCGCGCGGGGCGGGGGGCCCCCCCGCTAAACAAGATAGGACCGCCGCGACCACCGCCTCCCATCCTTCCGCCGCGCCCCGCACCGCCGCACCGCAGCCTAACGGCGGTAACTCGCTCCAGGATCGTCTCCGGACCAAGTCCTCCCCGCTCGTCCGCAAGATCGCCGCCGAACACGGCATCGAGCTCAGCGCCATGCAGGGCAGCGGCATCGCCGGCCGCGTCACCAAGCGCGACATCCTCGAGTTCATCGAGTCCGGCGCCGTTGCGCAGGGAACCGCGACGCGGCCATCGATGCACGCACCCGCCGGGGCGGAGCCGCACGGGCCCGTTCCCGACGCCTGGCCAGGAGACGTCGTCGAGTCGATGACGCAGATCCGCCGCCTAACGAGCGAGCACATGGTCGCCGCCCGCCGGAGCGCCGCTCATGTCACTTCTTTCTTCGAGATCGATCTCACGCGCATTGCCCGCCTTCGCGCCAAGGCCCGCGCCGAGTTCGAGGCGAAAACCGGGCAGAAGCTGACCTACCTGCCGTTCATCATCAAAGTCGTCGTCGACGGACTGAAGCTCCATCCGGTGCTCAACGCCGCCGTCGCTGGCACGAACATCATTTACCGAAAACAGTACAACATTGGCATCGCCGTCGCCCTGGACTGGGGGTTGATCGTGCCCGTCATCAAGAACGCGGACGATCTCTCCATCACCGGCCTAACGCGGCAGCTCAACGACCTCGCGCAACGCGCGCGCACGAAGCGGCTGCAGCCGCAGGAAGTGCAGGGCGCGACATTCTCGATTACCAATCCCGGTGTGTTCGGCTCGTTGATGGGGACGCCGATCATTCCGCTGAACACCTCGGCCATTCTCGGCCTCGGCGCGATCGAGAAGCGGCCGAAGGTCATTGCCGGTCCAGACGGCGAGGACACGATCGCCATCCGCACCTGCGCGTACTTCTCCCTCTCGTTCGATCACCGCATCGTCGACGGCTCGGACGCCGACAAGTTCCTCGCCTTCGTCAAGCAAAGCTTGGAGAGTTTCCCCGACGCTGGAGTCGCCTGACGAAT
>QHUV01000227.1 GCA_003222065.1 Gemmatimonadota bacterium
CACTCACGAGTCCGGGGTGCATGGGGAACTCGGCTCGCGTGACCGTCGTCGAGCGAATAGGATGGGACAAGTTGTCTTGCATCGCAGAGCCCCGCGAAGCAACCCTGGTGCCAGCTAACTTGTGAGTCTCGCCAGCGGGTTGCGGCCTCCTCGGGACAATTCGTCGACAGAGGCGCCACACTTGTGATGCGAGCACGCAATGGCGGCGCGCGCACGTTCGGTATCAGAGCGATGCGCCGAGATATGAGGCGAGTCGGAGAAGATCCGCGAACACGCCCGCCGCGGTGACCTCGCGCCCTGCCCCAGGGCCCTGCACCACTAGTGGATTCTCGTTGTACCGGTTCGTGCGGAAGAGGACGATGTTGTCGGTGAGTTGAATTCGCGCGAATGGATGTGTGATTGGATACCTGCGGAGCGCGACGCTCGCATTACCATCGCGGCCGACGCGCCCAACGAAGCGCAGTACTTCGGCCTTTGCCTCCGCCTCTCGCCGGAGCTGTTCCATGTGGGCATCGTACTTCGGCAACGCAGCCAGAAACTCCGAGACCGGACCCTTGGTGAGCTCCTTGGGCACCAGCCCCTCGAGGGCGACGTCCGCGAGCTCCACAGTCATGCCGATCTCGCGCGCGAGAATGACGACCTTGCGCGCCACGTCGGTGCCTGACAAATCGTCGCGCGGATCGGGTTCCGTGTATCCCAGCTCGCGAGCTTGCGTCACCAACGATGAAAACGACCGCTTGCCGTCGAAACTGTTGAACAGATATGACAGCGTGCCAGAGAGGATTCCCTCGATCTCGACGATCTCATCGCCCGTCTGTACCAGGTCGCGCAACGTCTGGATGATCGGCAGCGCCGCCCCGACCGTGGTCTCATACAGGTAGTGCGCGCCGACCGTGCGGTTTGCCTGCCGCAATCGGCGATAGTACTCGAGTGAGCTGGTGTTGGCGCGTTTGTTCGGCGTGATCACATGAACGCCGCGCTCGAGCCACGTGCCGTAGAGCTCCGACACCTCCTGACTCGCCGTGCAGTCGATAAGGACCGCGTGTGGGAGTTGGTCGTCATAGACGTGCGCCGCAAAGCGGGTGAGATCTGTCGGTTCACCGCGCGCGTCCAAGTCCGCGCGCCATTGTTCGAGATCAATCGGGTGATCCGAGAGCAGCATCCGGCCCGAACTCGCGAGCGCGCGCACGCGCAGGTCGATGTCGAATTCCTGCTTCAGACTGCGAAGCCGGTGCGACAACTGGCGAAGTAACGTGCTGCCGATGCTACCAACACCCACCACCCCGATCGAGACTGTCTGCTTGGAGAGGTAGAACCCTGCGTGGGCTGCCCGGAGCGCGCGTTGCGTGTCCGCGGCATCGACCGCGACGGAGATGTTTCGCTCGGACAAGCCTTGCGCAATGGCGCGCAAGCTGACGCCGGCTTTTCCCAGCGCACTGAAGAACTTGGCGGCGACGCCCGGCTTGCCGGCCATCCCCTCGCCAACGACGGCGAGAATGCTGCAGCCCTTCGTGACGTCGATGCGCCGAATCTGTCCATGCAGTCGCTCGGCGAAGAACGCACGCTCCACCGCATTTCGCGCTTGATCGGCTTGCGCGGACGCCACGCCGAAGCAGATGGAATTCCCCGAGCTTCCCTGGGAGATCATGAGGACCTGCACGCCTTCGTCACGCAGCGCGCCGAACAATCGCTCCGCTATGCCGCGCACGCCGATCATCCCAATACCTTCGACGTTAATGAGCGCGACGGACTCGATGGTGGCGAGCCCCTTTACCTGATCTGTCGCCCCGGACTTCAGTTGGATGCGCGTACCCGGATGATCCGATCGGAACGTGTTACGGATGAAGATTGGGAGGTTTCGCTCGACGGCCGTCGAAATCGTCCCCGGATGAATGACCTTGGCGCCGAAATACGCGAGCTCGATCGCCTCGTCGTACGAGAGCGTCGGTAGCGTAACGGCCTCCGTGACGAGCCGGGGATTGGCACTCATCACCCCGTCCACGTCGGTCCAGATGTGGATCTCCTGCGCGTCGAACAGCGTGCCGAAGATCGAGGCGCTGAAGTCGCTGCCGTTCCGGCCGAGTGTCGCCGCGAGGCCTTCCTCCGTCGAGGCGACGAAGCCAGTGATGACCAAGGTCCTCGGCAGCCCGCCCCGTTGCGCGACCCACGCGTCGGCACGCACGCGTGACTCGGGCCACATGACATCGGCGGCCGTGTCCGTCCGCGTCACCGTGAGCACGTCGCGCGCATCGAGCCAATCGATGTCCCCGTATTCTTGCTGCAGCAGGGCGGCGAGGATCTGTGCCGACCATACCTCTCCGTACCCGGACACGAGCTCTAGGCCGTTCCGCGAATAGCCGCGCAATACGGTCGTGACATGCAGAACTTCTTCGATGATCTCCAAGTCGCGGGTGACTACGTCACACAGTTGGTTCGCGGCCTCGACCGACAGCAGTTCGGCGATGGTCTGCCGGTGGCGCGCCCCGACTGTGGCCATGATGTCTCGGTAGCCGAGATCCCGCTTACCGGCCACGTGGACCGCGCGCACAAGTTGGTCGGTCACGCCCGCCATCGCCGAGACGACGATCAGCCGGCGTTGCTCCGGCCGCGCGGCAACGATCTTCGCGACCAGCCGAAAACACGCTGCGTCGGCTAAGCTGGTGCCGCCGAACTTATGGACAACGCACGTTGGCTGTTCACTCATCGATCGATCCCTGCGGATTGTGCAACGTCGGCGAAGTTGCGGTACGCTTGCGGGCTCAGAGGCGAAGACGTCCGGAGCGGATCCTCTCGAATGCCTCCGCGTCGAGCGGCACGAAGGCGGCAGCCTCTCGATCGTTCACGAACAGTGCGTCGGTTGTCGCGTTAGGATCGAATCCCGTACGCACGAGCTCCTGTTTCTTCGGCTTGAAGGTGCCAGTCGTCTCGATCTCACCGAGAAGGCGTACAAATAGCGGACGAGCGTACTCAGGGAGCCGCATCGTTAGGTGGGTTCGGAATCCAGCGAGATCGAGTCCCCCGTCGGCGACCACCGCAACCATTCCGGCGCGACCGTCGTATCCCGGAGCGTCGACTCCGTAGACGACTGCCTCGCGCACTTCAGGCCAGGCGCAGACCGCGTCTGTGACTTCTCCCGTAGACACGTTTTCCCCCTTCCAGCGAAAGGTGTCGCCCACGCGGTCGACGAAGTAGAAGAAGCCGGCGGCGTCGCGCCGCATTAGATCGCCGCTCCGGAACCACGCATCTCCCTCGCTGAAGACATTGCGCAGGATTTTGCGATCAGACGCCGCGCGATCCGTGTAGCCGTCGAACAGGCTCTCCGGCGCAGAGCCGTCGGTCGCAATTCCGCCGATTGCCTCACCGACTTCGTCCACGCCGCATCGGCGGCAGAAGCCCCGCTCGTCCCGAACCGGTTCGCCTGTCTCGAGG
>QHUV01000228.1 GCA_003222065.1 Gemmatimonadota bacterium
GCACCAGCATCGATCCGATCGCGACAACTCCACCGACGCTATGGTACATGGGAAGACAGTCGTACATTCGGTCGTTCTCATCGGCGTCCAGCAGTCCGGCGAACCAGTAGCTCCACTGCAGCAGCCGACGGTGGCTGACCTTCGCCGCCTTCGGCAAGCCTGTGGTCCCCGAGGTATAGATGTAGAGTGCCAAATCTCGCGTGGACGGTAGCGCGCACTCACTCGCCGTCACAGTCATCGCCGGTTGGCGTTCAAGAGCTGGATCGATGCAAGCCATGCCGTGAGCAGCCGCGCCCTGCACCCAGCACGGCACTGCGCGCTCGAGACTCGGTATGACCGCCGCGACAGCATCGGCGAGATCGGCGCCCACCACCATGCACTTTGGTGCCGTTACTCGAATCGCGTGCGCCAGCGAGTCGCCGACGAGATTCGTATTGACGAGGGCCGCGACCGCGCCGGTGCGTGTAATGCCGAGCCACGCAGCGAGGTAGTCTGGACAATTGTGCATTACGAGACAGACCACATCGCCCGGGACGAGGCCCCGCTCCAGCGCCCAGCGGGTAAATCGATTCGACCGTTCGGCAAGCACGCGATAGCTCACCGTCTCATCCTCGCCAATGAGCGCGATCTTATCGCCGAACGCGTCGGCCAACTCGCTGATCTGGATCGGCAGCGTGACCGCCGGGTTTCGTGCAATGGGCGCGGTGAGCGCGAGTGCGCGCGCCCACGCCTTGAGCGGGGTATCGCGACCTGGTATGCGCGTCACCGACTGCACAGCATCTCACCCGACTGGCGGGAATGCTCAGTGAGGCTCATGCGACAGCTCAAGCTGTCGCTGCCGCCGGCACTCGGCATTGCCGAATTCCTCGAATCATACGATGCTTCGCGTGGTCGGCGCGCATCGACGTCGCTGAGCACGAACTCATGGACTCTCGATGGCTGGAGGACCACACGATGACCGATCGCCGCGAGACCGAACAGTTGCTGCGTGGCCTCTATGCGGCGCGCGTGAGCGGCGACATTGCCGCGGTCTATGAGAAGTTCTCCCCCGACGCGCGGTTCCAGATCGCTGGGGCGAGCCACTCGACGCCGGTCGCGGTTACCGCAATCGGCGCCGGAGAGTATCGTCCCTTGCTTGCGATCATGATCAAGAC
>QHUV01000008.1 GCA_003222065.1 Gemmatimonadota bacterium
CCTCGTGATTGGGCCACCGCTCGATCACGGTTCCGCGGATTCCGAGCATTGATGAGATTAGGTACATGAAAGACGCGCTTAGGTACGATGTCGTGATCATTGGCGCCGGGCCGGCGGGGATGTGTGCCGCGCTATACGCCGGTCGATCGATGCTCAAAGCAGTCGTGCTGGAGCGCGGGTTCCCCGGTGGCGAGCTACTCAACACGGAGCTCGTCGAAGACTATCCCGGCTTCGAGAGTATCCTCGGACACGAGCTCGCGGAAAAATTCCAAGCGCACGCGGTCAAATTCGGCGCCGACTTCCGGAACGGCATGCATGTGACCTCGGTCCGCAAACGCGATGACGGGCAGTTCGACACCCAGACGAGTGAGGGCGACGTCTATCGCTCGCCGGCAGTCATCATCACGGCGGGTGGTACTCCGGTGAAGCTGGGGATTCCCGGTGAGCTGGAATTCGCGGGGAAGGGCGTCTCCTATTGCGCGATTTGCGACGGCGCGTTCTTCAAGAAGCAGACGATCGCCGTCGTGGGCGGAGGCGATGCCGCGACTGAGGAGGCGGATTTCCTGACACGGTACGCGGACAAAGTGTACCTGATCCATCGGCGCGATTCACTGCGATCGTCCAAGATCCTCCAGAAGCGGCTGTTCGAGAATTCGAAAATCGAAGTCATCTGGGACACCGTTGTCGACCGCATCGAAGCCGATGACCAGGGACTCGTCCACCGACTCAAGCTGCGCAACGTGCGAAGCTCGGAGGAGAAGGATCTCTCGGCGACGGGAATCTTCATCTTCGTCGGCTTTCGACCGAACACCGGGATCATCACCGGCCATGCGGCTCACGACGAGATGGGCTATCTGCTCACGGATGCGAACATGGAGACCTCGATCCCGGGGCTGTTCGCGGCCGGCGACGTGCGCTCGCAGCTGACGCGTCAGGTGACGACCGCGGTGGGCGACGCGACGACGGCGGCGATCGCCGTTGAGAAGTATCTCAAGGCGTTGGCGGACGGCGAGAAGGTTCCGGAGATCATTGGAACGGGAGGATATTCGGCGTGAAGATCGACTGGCGCACGGTCGGTGCGTTTCAGGAGAACAGCTATCTCGTCGTCGATCCGTCGACGCAGCGTGCGGCGCTGGTTGATCCGGGTGCGGACGCGGAGCAACTCGTGGAGATGGTACGCGCATCTCGCGCGACGCTCGAGGCGATCTGGCTAACGCACGCGCACATCGATCACATCGGCGCCATTGCCGGTATCAAGCGCATTTGGGACGTGCCCGTGCACATGCATCCGGCCGATCGGCCGCTGTTCGATCGTGGCGCCATGCAAGCTGCCGTCTACGGCCTTCCGTTCGAGGAGCCACCGGCTCCTGAGCGTGAGCTCGCCGAGGGCGACATTCTGCAGCTGGGCGCACTGCGCTTCGGCGTGCTTCACATGCCTGGGCATGCTCCCGGGCACGTCGTCTTCGTTACCGACGGCCACATGATCGGGGGCGATCTTCTCTTCGCTGGCTCGATCGGCCGGACCGACTTGCCCTTCTCCGATCCTGATCGCATGTCGGAATCGCTCGAGCGGGTCATCATGCTGCCTGACGAGACAGTCGTCTATCCGGGACACGGTCCGACGACGGCGATCGGCCACGAGCGCTCCACCAATCCTTTTCTTACCGGCGTCGCGCGAGTCGTTAGGCGATGACAGCCCGCGGCGTGCCGATGACGGAGACTCTGCTGCTCGCGGTCTGGATCGGCGCCGCGTTGCTGTTCGCGCTGGTCGTCGCGCCGGCGGCCTTCGCCGTACTTCCGTCACGCATCCTGGCCGGCGCGCTCGTCGGAAGGGTGCTACCCGTCATCTTTTACGCCGGTGTCGTCATCGGCTCGCTGATCGTGATCCTCGACCTGCTCAGTCGAACGGGCGGGTGGGCGCGCACCGCCGCGGGGGCCCTCGCCGCTCTCGCGTGCGCCGTCGCGCAACTCGTCGTCGGTACCCGCATCGATCGCCTGCGAGAGGCCATCGGTGGTCCGCTAGACGCGCTGGCCGGCGATGATCCGCGACGCCTCTCGTTCGGCAAGCTGCACGCGATCAGCGTCGGCTGGCTGGGAATCGCGATGCTTGCGGCCGTCGTTGCGCTCACGCTCGCCGTGCGCGCGTCAGTGTCTCGACAATAGGCGGTGGCAGACGATGAGCGATAATTCCCCGGATCGTGAGCCGCGTGTCGAGCGAGTGAGCGCCGATGAGGCCATGCGGCGGGACGCGACACTCCGGCAGCCATTTCAACGATTCATCGACGAGCGCGGCAGAGTCCCCAATCTTTTCCGTGTCGCTGCTCATCGACCGGCGATTTCGCGGACGCTAGCCGATCACATGCGCGCCGTCATGGACGAAGGGGAAGTCTCCACGCTCCTGAAGGAGCTGCTCTCCGTTCGCGTCTCGCAAATCAACGGCTGCGAATATTGACTGGCCTCGCACACCGCCTTGGCAAGGCGGCTGGGTGCGTCGACGGAGCAGATCGAGGCAATGGCGCACGGAGACCTAACGATCTTCGACGAGTCGTGGCGCGCAGCGCTACGCGTCGCGGAAACAATGACCAGCAATCGCGGACAAATTCCGACTGATGTCTATTCGACGCTCGCGTCGCACTGGGACGCGGGCCAGATCATCGAGATCGTCGCGGTAGTGGGCCTCTTCAATTACTTCAATCGGTTCGCGATCGGGCTTGATATTCCGCCGACGAAATGACCTCTGACTATCATGTGCCGAATTGAGATCGCGACGTCGACCGGCGATCTTCGATAAGCCACATCGTGGCTCACATACTTCGCCTGTCCGAATCGACTACTCATGCCAACCAACACTCGCACGGAAAAGGATCCCCTCGGCACCCTCGACGTCCCCGCTGAAGCTCTATACGGCGTGCAGACGCTCCGCGCCATTCAGAACTTTCCAATCAGCGGGCTCAAACCTCTCCCGCCATTCGTCATCGCGCAGGTGTGGATCAAGAAGGCAGCCGCGCTGACGCACAAGGCGACCGGCCGGCTCGATCCGCGCCTCGCCGACGCGATCGTTGCCGCGGCCAATGAGGTACTGGCCGGCAAGCATATGGACCAATTCGTCGTCGATCCGTACCAGGCCGGCGCCGGGACATCGCACAATATGAACGTGAACGAGGTGCTCGCGAATCGCGCGAATGAGCTCCTCGGGGGAAAGCGGGGTGAATACAAGCCCGTACACCCTAACGATCACGTCAACATGGCGCAGAGCACCAACGACACGATTCCCACCAACATCCGGCTCGCGTGTCTCGCTCAACTGAGCGGGCTCGTAACCGCGTTCGAATCGCTGCGCTCCGCCTTGGCCGCCAAGGGACGCGAGTTCGACGACATCGTAAAGGCTGGCCGCACGCATCTGCAGGACGCGATGCCGATCCGCCTTGGCCAGGAATTCGACGCGTACGCCGGCTCGATCGAGCGCGGCCTAAAGCGCGTTACCGAGGCCGCTGACTACCTGCGCGATCTCGGGATTGGCGGTAGCGCCGTCGGCACCGGCGTAACCGTCGAGCCGTCGTACCCCAACCTCATGATCAAGCATCTGAAAAAGATCACGGAGCTCGATCTGCGCGCGGGGAAGGATCGCGTGCAATTGATGCAGAGCATGGGCGACGTCGCGGGTTTCAGCTCAGCGCTCAAGGTGCTCGCGATCGATCTCAGCAAGATCGCGAGCGATCTGCGTCTGATGGTCATGGGGCCGCGCACGGGCATCGACGAGATCAAGTTGCCCGCGGTTCAGCCTGGATCGTCGATCATGCCGGGGAAAGTGAATCCGTCGATACCAGAGATGGTGAACCAGGTGTGTCTTCAGGTTATCGGTCTTGACACAACTGTCGCTGTTGCTTCAGAGCACGGGCAGCTCGAGCTAAACGTCATGATGCCCGTGATCGCGTTCAACGTCTTGTTGTCCACGCGCATTCTGACGAACGCCACAACCGTGTTTACCGAGCGATGCGTCAAGGGCATCGAGGCGAATCGCGAGATGTGCGAGTACTGGGTCGAGCGATCGGCGGCGTTGGCGACCGCTCTCGCGCCGCAGATCGGTTATGCGCGGGCCGCTGAACTGAGTAAGCAATCAGTGAAGGAGAACATTCTGATCCGCGATCTGGTAAAGCGCGAACACGTGTTGCCGGATGATCAGATCGACGACGTTCTCGATCTGCGCAAGATGACGGAGATCGGCGTCCCTGGCGGCGCGCACGGCGCCGTCGCCGCAGGCTGAGGCCGCTACACTTGTAACTTCCCGATGCGGGGCGTAACGTCCAATCGTGCGCATCACCACTCTGGCCGAGTACGGCGTCATCTGCGCGCTTCATCTCGCGAGACGCGCGTCCGAGGGACCCATCACCGGCCGCGACATCGCCGCGGGGGAGCGTCTGCCCGTGGATTACGTCGAACAGATCTTGCTTCGGTTGCGGCGCGCCGGCATCGTGCGCAGCACGCGCGGCGCGCATGGTGGCTACGAGCTCGCTCGTGGCGCCGATGAGATCTCGATTCGCGCCGTGATCGCTGCATCCGAAACAACGACGTTCGACCTGCATTGCGTCTCGCATCCGGTTGAGGAAGAGCGCTGCTCCGCGTCGCACACCTGCAGTATTCGTCCGGTCTGGCAGTTGTTGCAGCAAAGGATCGACGACGTGCTCGAGGGAATCCGCCTCGCCGACTTGCTACATGAGGAAAGTCAGGTGCGCACACTCGTCGGACTACAAGAGCGCGCGGCGATCGATCGTGTCGTTGTGCGTGGCGGCCGACACATGTTGCCTGTGCTCGGCGGCTGAGTCGCGCGCGCAACATTCTCCGAGCTAATGACGTTGTTCGCGCGCTGGCGCACTGAGCGCGATTTTCAGCGCAAAGCGGAGAAGTTCGTCGAGCGCCTGCTAGCGGAGCCCGATGACGAGGACGTGCGCTGGCTCGCCCAGACTGCGACGCATGGCGACACGGACCACGCGCGCTGGGAGTTGCGTTACGCTCGTCGGTCGGTCGGGCTGATCACCGCCGAACGCGATGCGCTCGACGATCGGACGGGTTCCCTTGTCGCGCGCGCGCTCGATGCGGCAACGACACGCGATCCACAAGTCGCCACGGACATGCACGAGATTGCCGAGCGTCAATTCAACGCTCGATTGAGCGCATATCGCGACGCGCTTTTGGCGCGCGCTGGCGCAGCGACCGCGGCGCGCCTTGGCCAAACCCTGTTCGCGTTCGCCGGTGGATCGTTTCGGCAGGTCGACGAGAACATTGTCCGCGGCGGCGACGTGCTCTCGAGGTATCTGGCTGAGGCGAACGGTGCTCTCCGTGACATCTTTGGCAAGGCGTCGCTGCCGGAGAACGTGCCGCCCTCGGCGCTGCGTGGAGCGTAAAGCGCTGGGCGTTGAGCGTTGAGCCTCGAACGGGCTGGGCACGGCGCTCTGCGCTCCACACACAGCGCTCCACGCTCCACGCACAGCGCTCCACGCGCAGTGCCGAAGGGGGGACTCGAACCCCCACGGGCATACGCCCACTGCGCCCTGAACGCAGCGCGTCTACCAATTCCACCACTTCGGCGAAGTCACGAAGTGTACACCGCTTGCGTGGCACGGTCAACGCAGCGCGTGTTGCTCGTGCTGTTCGCGCGACCTAAGTTGCGGCGACTCCTCGCGCCCGCCGCCGCGGCGCCGGCCCGCCCAGTTCACCCTCGATGACGAAGGACTCTGATCGCCCGACCGACAAGATCTCGATCGCGCGCAACAAGCGCGCGCGATACGATTACGAGATTCTCGACAGCTGGGAGGCGGGTATCGTCCTCACGGGCACGGAGGTCAAGTCACTCCGCGACGGCAAGGCGAACATCGGCGACGCGTATGGGATCGTGCATGGTAGTGAGATTTTCCTCATCAACATGCACATCGCGCCGTACGAACGGGGCGGATATGCGAACCACGAGCCGGAGCGCACGCGAAAACTGTTGCTCCACAGGAAGGAGATCCGTCGTCTCATCGGTGCCGTCGAGCGTGAGGGACTGACGCTCATACCGCTCGAGTTGTATTTCCGGAAGGGAGTGGCGAAGGTGTCGCTAGCATTAGGCAAAGGGAAAAAGCTCCACGACAAGCGAGAGACGACCCGCCGACGCGACGCCGAGCGCGAGATGGCTCGCGCCATTCGCACCCGCTGAGTCGATGCTCGCTCCGCTGCTTCTCGCCTTGCAGGTCGCTGCCTCGGCTCCCGGCGCATCGAGCATCGCCATTCGCGCGGCGACATCAGTCCAGCGCGTGGCCCTCGTCGGCGAGGCGACGGCGCCCATGCTTCGGCCACAATCGCTCGCGCCGCTGTTGCCGGTTGTCGTGACGCAGGAAGCGCCCGGCCGCTACCACGTCCTCGTTTCAGGCGTCGCTTTTGGACTCGAGGTCGGGGTTGCCACGACGACCATCGGCGGACAAGTCACACCACTCGCTGCCGCGCCTGTCGAGCGCAACGGCCAGCTTCTCGTTCCGCTGCAATTGGTGTCGGAAGTCTTCCCGGCATACGTGAACAATCTGCGCTGGAATGCGGCGACTCACGAGCTGGTGATCTTCACTCGCGTCGGCAGTGCGAAGCACCAGGCAAGGCTCGTCGTCGTCGATGCCGGGCACGGTGGACCCGATAATGGGATGACCGGCCCCCTCGGTGCACCGATTAGCATTTACGAAAAGGACGTCACACTCGCCGTCGCGAAGCGTCTGGGCCTCGAGCTCAAATCGCGCGGCTTGAGAGTACTCTTCACGCGGACGACCGACACGTTGATTACGCTCTCCGATCGGGGCCGAATCGCCAATCAGGCCGGTGGTGATTTGTTCATTTCAGTGCACGTGAATGCGGCGAGCCTCGACTGGAAGGATCCGGCCGCTGGTCGAGGCTTCGAGACGTACTTTCTCTCCGAAGCCAGGACTGAGGACGCGCGCCGTGTCGAAGAGATGGAGAATCAATCGGTGCGCTTCGAGACGGGGACCGCGGTTTCCAACAGCGATCCGCTGAACTATATCCTCAGCGACATGAAGCAGAACGAGCACCTGCGCGAATCCTCCGACTTGGCGGCGCTCGTGCAGGAGCATCTCGCGTCGATGCATCCGGGCCCGAATCGCGGCGTGAAACAAGCGGGCTTTCGCGTGCTCGTCACCGCCTTCATGCCGGCGGTGCTCGTGGAGATCGGCTTCGGCACCAATGCGGCCGAGGCAAAGTACCTTTCTGATCGGCGTCATCAGGCGGAGATTGCCAGCGCCATCGCCGATGCCGCGGCGGAATATCTTCGCCGGTACGAGCGCAGGGTGGGAGCGGGAGAAGGACGTGACGAGCGCTGATCGCCTCGCCATCACGGTCGCGGGTCTCGCGTTCCAAAATCCAATTGTCCTCGCCTCCGGTACGGCCGGTTATGGAGTCGAATTAGCGAACGTCGTGGACCTCGAAGGGGTGGGGGGCCTAACGACGAAAGCCGTGTCCGTCGAGCCGCGTGCCGGCAATGACTCGCCCCGCGTCGCCGAGCTCGATGAGGGAATGATAAACTCGGTCGGCCTGGCAAATCCCGGTGTCGAGCGGGTCAAGTCGGCGTACGTCCCGTGGCTCGCGTCGCATTTGACGCGGACGCGCAAGCTCGTCAACGTCGTCGGCAATGCCGCCGAGGACTACGCGCAGGTCGTTGCAGAGCTCGACGCATGCGCGCGATCTGCTGGTGACGCCGCCATCGACGCGTACGAGCTGAACGTGAGCTGCCCGAACGTCAAGGCCGGCGGCATGGAATTCAGTGCCGATCCGGAGTCGCTGCGGACAGTGATTCGTCTTGCCCGCGCGCAGACGCGCCGTCCGCTGTTCGTGAAGTTGTCGCCGATGCTACCCGATATCGTGCGCACCGCCAAGGTCGCCGTCGACGCCGGTGCCGATGGCCTAACGCTCGTGAATACGATGCCTGGCCTTGCGATCGACGTCGAGCGGCGGCGTCCAATTCTCGGTTTCGGCTCGGGAGGGGTGAGTGGACCCGGCCTCCTGCCGGTGGGTGTTCTCGCCACCTGGCGCGTGAGCCGCGCGGTGAAAGTTCCGATCATCGGCATCGGCGGCGTCTCGTCAGGCAGCGACGCTCTCCAGTACATGATGGCTGGCGCGTCACTGGTCGGCGTCGGGACGGCCGCGATGCGCGATCCGCGCGCGCCACAACGCATTGTGAAAGAGCTCGACGCCTGGTGTCGCCGACACGACGTGTATTCGCTCGCCGGCATTGTCGGGACGCTGGAGTGGAGCATATGACCACGACGCCGATCGTCGCGCTCGACGTCTCGACGTCAAAAGCGGCGCTCGATTTGGTTGACGATCTTGGCGAGGCGTGTCGCTTTTTTAAGGTCGGCGCTGAGCTTTTCACGGCGTCCGGACCCTCGGTGATTCGTGAAGTTCAGGCGCGCGGCGCGGAAGTCTTTCTCGACCTCAAATACCACGACATCCCAAACACGGTTGCCGGTGGTGTGCGTGCCGCCGCAGCGTTGGGCGTCCGACTCGTCACCGTTCACGCCGTCGGTGGGCCCGCGATGCTGCGTGCCGCAGTCGATGGGGCCGGTGATCAAGGCCGGTGTGGCGTGCTGGCCGTCACCATTTTGACATCCTTGGGCGCGGCCGAGGTCGCGAGCTCGTGGCGGCGTGATCCTGGACTCTGTATCGAGGATGAGGTTATCCGGCTCGCCGAGATCGCCAAAGAGGCAGGTGTATTCGGCGTCGTGTGCAGCGGCAAGGACGCTGGAAGCGTGAAACAGCGTTTCGGATCGTCGCTGGCTGTCCTCGTACCTGGCGTGAGAAGCGAGGGCGGCGCGATGCACGATCAAGCGCGGGTATCGACGCCCGCCGAAGCCGCCGCCGCCGGCGCCGATTACATAGTCGTTGGCCGGGCGATCACGGGCGCGCCCGATAGGCGGGCAGCGCTGCGACAAATTCGCCAGCAGCTTTAGGAGCCGCCCTCGAGGCCGGCTCACTTGCATGAAGTCAATGTCCCGGCTACTCTTAGGGTCTGGCCGGAAACGGGCCTGTATTACATCTGAGACATGGTGGAGCACCTGTGAAAGTTCGTACAAGCGTGAAGCCGATTTGCGAGCACTGCAAAGTGGTCAAGCGCAGCGGCGTCACTCGCATCATTTGCAAGCGCAATCCTAAGCACAAGCAGCGTCAAGGCTGATCATGGCACGCATATCCGGCGTCGATCTCCCACGTGAGAAAAAGGTCGAGATCGGCCTCTCGTACATTTATGGCATCGGCCGGCGCAACGCCGTCGACATCCTCCGCAAGGCGGGAATCGACACATCGCTTCGGATTCGCGATCTCACCGACGCCGACGTCAACAAGCTGCGTCAGGTGATCGAGCGCGACTACAAAGTCGAAGGCGCGTTGCGCACCGAAGTCGCCATGAACATCAAGCGACTGATGGACATTGGCTCGTATCGCGGCATTCGCCATCGCCGTGGCTTGCCCGTGCGGGGCCAGCGCACGCACACGAACGCCCGAACGAAGAAGGGGCCGCGGCGCGCGATCGCTGGTAAGAAGAAGGTGACGAAGTAGCGCAAGCTGCCTCGTCATCCCGAGCTGCGGAGCAGCGAGGGATCTGCTTTTATTACTGCGGAGCGAGAAAACAGCACCCGCCAGCGGGTACCCGCTCGCTCTGCTCGGAATGACAAACACACATGGCAACTGGCAAGAAAACGAAGCGAGTGGTCGAGGCAGAAGGGATCGCGCATATCGCCGCGACCTTCAACAACACGACCGTGACGATCACCGATAGCCACGGCAATGCCGTGGCGTGGGGCTCGTCAGGCAAAGCGGGCTTCAAGGGATCGAAGAAGAGTACCCCCTTCGCCGCAACGGTCGCCGCCGAGCAGTGCGCGCGCGAGGCGATGGGCCTCGGCGTGAAACGCGTCCACGTGCGCGTGCAGGGCCCTGGTAGCGGCCGTGAGTCGGCAATCCAAGCACTTGCCACCGCTGGTCTCCAGGTCAAGTCCATCAAAGATGTAACGCCGATCCCGCATAACGGCTGCCGTCCCCCCAAGCGTCGGAGAGTTTGAGTCATGGGCCGCTATGTTGGGCCGAGCTGCAAGCAGTGTCGGCGTGAGGGTACGAAGCTTTTCCTGAAGGGTACGAAGTGCTTCACCGAGAAGTGTCCCGTCGAACGGCGACCGTACGCGCCGGGTCAGCACGGACAGAACACCGCTCGTCGGCGAAAGTCCTCTGAGTACTCGAAGCAGCTTCGCGAGAAGCAGAAGATCAAGCGCATTTACGGCGTGAGCGAGGCGCAGTTCCACAACACGTTCCAGCGAGTCACGACGCTACCTGGAATCACGGGACACAATCTCCTCGCCGCGCTCGAGAGTCGCCTCGACAACATGGTGTATCGGCTTGGGTTCGCCGCGAGCCGCAAGGCGGCGCGTCAGCTGATTCGGCATCGTCACGTCGAGATCAGTCAGCGCACCGTCGACATCCCCAGCTACCAGGTCCAACCGGGCGAAGAGATTCGCGTCAACCTGAAATCGCGTGAGATGGTCGCGGTGCAGGCGTCGATGGACCAGGCCTCGCGCGGTGCTCCGCTGTCGTGGCTTGCCGTTGACCGCGAGAGCTTCAGCGGTCGCATGCTCGAGCGCCCGACACGCCCGAACATTCCGATCGCGGCGCAGGAGCAGCTGGTTGTGGAGTTGTATTCGAAATGACGCGAAGCGTCATCCCGAGCTGCGCAGCAGCGAGGGATCTGCTTTCGCGACACGAGAGTCCGCGCACGCGGGGATGCCGCGTGCGCATTCGGTCGGAGCCCTAACCTCCATTCGAGTCTGCCGCGCGTTAGGGGCGGGGCAGAGCGATGCCGGACGATGTCCGGTATGACCAAAGGAGCATTTACTGATGGCAACAACTATCGATCTCAAGGGGCTCGTTCAACCCAAGCTGGTCGAAGCGAGCAAGCGAGATGACAACCCGAACGTCGCCGAATTCCGGCTGCAACCGCTCGAGCGCGGCTTCGGCCACACGCTCGGCAACGCGATGCGACGCATGCTGCTCTCATCGCTGCGCGGCGCCGCCGTCTGGGGCTTTCGCATCGATGGCGTCGTCCACGAGCACCAGACCATTCCGGGTGTCGTCGAGGACGTTCACCAGATCATCGGCAATCTCAAGAATCTGACGCTCACGCTCGCGGACGATGTCGAAGAGACCGTCCTGCGTATTTCCAAGGGCGAGGCAGGTCCGGTAACGGCGGCGGACATCACGTCTTCGGCTGGCGCCCGCATCGTCGACACGGGACATCATCTCTTCACGCTGCAAGACGACCGCGACATCAACGTCGATCTGTACGTGAACAAGGGCCGGGGTTACGTCGAAGCCGATCAGCATCCGATCGATCGCGGTTTGCCGGTGGATCTCGTTCGCATCGATTCCATCTACAATCCGGTGCGCCGCGCCAATTTCACCGTTGCCGAGACACGCGTCGGCCAGCGAACGGACTATGACCGTCTGACCCTGACGGTCGAGACCAACGGGACGATTTCGCCAGAAGAAGCGGTGAGCTATGCCGCCGCGCTGGCGCAGACTCACTTCCAGTACTTCGTCGAGTTCGGGTCGCACTCGTCGGCTCCGCTGGCGCTCTCGAATGATTCGTTGGGAGGAGACGCCGCGCGTCTCGCCCAACTGCTCCGGACGCCGATCGATGATCTGGAGCTGTCCGTGCGTTCGGTCAACTCGCTCAAGAATTCGAACATCCGGACGCTAGGCGACCTCGTTCGCCAAACGGAAAGCCAGATTCTGCAAGTCAAGAATTTCGGCAAGAAGTCGCTGCAGGAGATCGCGGATCTGCTCGAGCGCGAAGGCCTGAACTTCGGCATGCGGTACGAGGAAAACGGCGAGGGCGTTCGTATCCTCGACTGGGGCACGCCGCCGAGCCGTGCCGCCGCGGCTGCGCCTGACGACATGGAGGAGTAACGGATGCGGCATCGCAAAGCGGGCCGGCAGCTTCGCCGTACGAGCGAGCAAAAGCTCGCCCTCATGCGCAATCTCGCGACATCGCTGATCGAGCATGGAGCGATCGAGACGACCGAGGCGAAGGCGAAGGAGCTACGGCCCTTTGTTGAGAAGTTGATCACGAAGGCCAAGACCGGTACGCTGCACGCGCGCCGGCTTGCCGTTCGGCACATTCATAAGCGCGCGGCGGCGGACAAGCTCTTCCAGGAGATTGGTCCCCAGTACGCGACGCGGAATGGCGGTTACACGCGCATTCTGAAGACTGGTCACCGCAAGGGTGACGGCGCCGACATGGCGCGTATCGAATTGATCGAGGGCTGAGCAATGGCGATCGATAGAAGCCGGTGCTACTCATGCAAGAAGGGCGTTGCGTTCGGCAATAACCGATCGCACGCCAATAACGCCACACGTCGCACCTGGAAGCCGAACCTCCAGGTCGCCCGCGTGCTGGACGCGAGTGGCAAGATCGCCAAAGTAAAGGTGTGCACGCGCTGCCTTGCGGCGGGGAAGATCAAGCGTGCGCCGCGAGGCGTCGCCGCGGCGTGACCGCTTGCTCGACCGGCCGCGCGAAGTCGAGGGGAGCTCATCGGGCTCCCCTTTTTTTTCACTGTCCACGGAACCATTCGTTCCAAATTCACTCATCGCGATCAACTGATAGCTGACAGCTGCCCCACGAAATGGCTACAGCGATTGTCACAGGTATCACGGGTCAGGACGGCTCCTATCTCGCCGAGCTACTCCTCGCGAAGGGCTACAAGGTGGTCGGCATTGTACGGCGAAGCTCGACCACACCGTATGAGCGCATTAGTCACCTCGTCGATCACGTCGAGCTGGTGTCTGCAGATCTGCTCGATCAGACATCGCTCACGGATGTCGTGAGCGACTACAAGCCGGATGAGATCTACAACCTCGCCGCGCAAAGCTTCGTCCAGACGTCCTGGACACAACCGGTGCTCACCGGCGAATTCACGGCCCTCGGCGTGACGCGCATGCTCGAGGCAATGAAGAAGGCGGCGCCTAACGCGCGGTTCTATCAGGCCAGCTCGAGCGAGATGTTCGGCAAGGTGCACGAATCGCCGCAGCGTGAGTCGACGCCATTCTATCCGCGGAGCCCATACGGCGTGGCGAAGGTCTACGGGCACTGGATCACCGTGAACTATCGCGAGAGCTTCGCCCTGTACGCCGTTTCCGGCATCCTGTTCAACCACGAGAGCCCACGTCGCGGGCTCGAGTTCGTGACGCGCAAGGTCACCGACGGA
>QHUV01000009.1 GCA_003222065.1 Gemmatimonadota bacterium
CCACTGATCCGGAGTTCGGCGTCTCGATCGACGAAATGCGCCTCACGCTCGACCCGCGTCGGTTCATTGGCCGCGCACCGGAGCAGGTCGCCGAGTTTCTGAGTGAGGTGGTCGAGCCCTTACTCACCCGACGCCAGGAGTTGGGCACTCGCGAGGAGGTGCGCGTATGACGAGCGTCACGCCCACGTCGCTCGACAGACTTCCGCTCCGCCATCTCCGGCGCGGCAAGGTTCGCGAGGTCTACGAGGTGGACGCCGAGCGGCTGTTACTGGTTGCCAGCGATCGGGTGAGCGCCTTCGACGTCGTGATGCGCGAGCGCATCCCGCACAAGGGGGCGGTGCTCACGCAGCTTACCGCGTGG
Organism: Gemmatimonadota bacterium; assembly: GCA_003222065.1. Taxonomy (GTDB): domain Bacteria; phylum Gemmatimonadota; class Gemmatimonadetes; order Gemmatimonadales; family Gemmatimonadaceae; genus AG2. Next base: position 362 of record QHUV01000009.1, read on the forward strand.
TGGCTCCGGAACTTCGCGGCAGTCGTTAGGCATCATATGCTGAGCGCGGACGTCGACGAGATCATCGCCGCTCTTCCGTCGCTCGCACCCTACCGCCCGGCGATCGCCGGGCGCGCCATGCTCTGCCAGCGGACCGGGGTCTTTCCCGTCGAATGCGTTGTGCGCGGGTACATCTCGGGCTCGGCGTGGAAGGAATATCGCGTCCAAGGGACGCTCGCCGGCGAGGCGTTGCCGGCGGGCCTGCTGGAGAGTAGCCGTTTCCCGGCCCCGATCTTCAGTCCGGCGACGAAAGCGGAGATCGGACATGACGAGAACATCACCTTCGACCGGATGGCCGCGATGATCGGCGCCGACGACGCGGCGGAGTTGAAGAGGCTCAGCCTCCTCGTCTATGACCGCGGCCGTGCGATTGCCGCCGAGCGTGGGATCATCATCGCCGACACGAAATTCGAGTTCGGACGCGATCGCGACGGATGCGTCACGCTCATCGACGAGGTCCTCACGCCTGATAGCTCGCGATTCTGGCCGGCGGACCGATATGAGCCCGGTCGCGCGCAACCGAGCTTCGACAAGCAGCCCCTTCGTGATTATCTCGACGCCGAGCGGCGTGCCGGCCGATGGAACGGCGAGGCACCGCCACCGCAGTTACCTAACGAGGTCGTCGATGCCACGAGTATCCGCTACCTCGATGCCTATCGCCGGATCACCGGCCAACCCTTGATCCTGGAACCGACGTGAGCTTCGCCCGCGAAGGACTGCTGTTCATTGTCATTGCGGCATTGATCGCCGCTGGGACCTTTGCGTTCGCCCTCAATCGGCGTTCGTGGCCGCTCTGGCTCGCCGCCGTCGTGCTCGTCGTCGTCGCGATCTGGGTTGCATACTTCTTTCGCGATCCTGAGCGCACCGGCGAGCGCGGCGAGCATATCGTGATCGCGCCGGCCGACGGCAAGGTCGTCCAGGTTACCGAGGTCGACGAGCCCGCCTTTCTCAAGGAGAAGGCGATTCGCATCTCGATCTTCATGAACGTGTTCAACGTGCACGTGAACCGCTATCCCGTGAGCGGCGTCGTTCGTTACGTGCAGTACAATCCGGGCAAATTCATGAATGCCGCCGCAGAAAAGGCGAGCCTCGAGAACGAGCAGTCTTCTGTCGGCATCGAGACTGGATCCAATCGCGTGCTTGTCAGGCAGATCGCTGGCCTCATTGCTCGCCGTATCGTCACCTACAGCACGAACGGGGCGCACGTCCAGCAGGGCGATCGCATGGGCATCATCCGCTTCGGCTCGCGCGTTGACGTCTTTCTGCCGGCGTCGGCACGGCCGCGCGTACGCGTCGGTGAAACGACGTTTGCCGGCGTGACTGTCGTCGCCGAGCTGTCCGGCCAATGAGGACGCGCGTCCGGCGGCCGACGATCCGGCGTGCAGTCGTGCAACTGCCTAACGGCTTTACTCTCTTCAATCTCTTCTGCGGCATTTTCGCCATCGTCCTAGCGTCGCGACTCAACTTCGGTAAGGCGGCGCTTTTCGTCTTCCTTGGCGGCATCGCCGACGCGCTCGACGGACGCGTCGCGCGAGCCACGGGATCGGGCAGCCGCTTTGGCGAGGAGCTTGACTCGCTCGTCGACGCCATCTCGTTCGGCTTTGCGCCGGCGATGATCATGTACTTCGCCGTACTCAATACCGAGAACTGGGAGTGGCTCTTCGTCTTTCTCTACACTGGGTCCGCCGTCGTCCGCCTCGCACGCTTCAACGTCGAGCAGGCGGGGCGCGCGAAAACGTACTTCCACGGCCTTCCCAGTCCCGCGGCCGGTCTGACCCTCGCCACGTATTACTGGTTCAGTCAGACGCCGCTCTACAACCAGGCGATCATTCTCTTCACCGATAACAAGACACTGTCCGAGCTCCCATGGCACGCGATGTTGCCCGGCTTGATGGGCCTCCTCGCTGTCCTGATGGTGAGCAACGTCCCGTACCCCGCCGTTCCCACGATCGGGTGGCGCTCGCCGCGGCAATTGGGCGCGAGTCTCGTTCTCGTCATCGCGATCATTGGCCTCTTCTTCAAGCCGCGACAGTTCTTCTTCCCCGCACTGCTGGCGTACGTTCTTTACGGTGCGCTGAAATGGCTCGTGCTCGGTCTGATTGGTAGCCGCTCCAAGCCCGAGGAGATCTATTTCCAGCTCGAGCCGGACGAGGAGCTTGCCGCCGCGCCAATCCCCTCGACATTCCGACGCACACCCCCCCTCGGTCCGCCAATCATTGTCGACGAGAGCGACGGTGCCCCACCGCTGAAACGCCGCCGCCGCCGCCGCCGTCGTGGCGACAACCGGCGCGGTGAGCGCCCTGGCGCTGCCTCTCAGGAACGACCGATGAGACCCGAGCATCTGGATCGCGCGAATCGCCACACCCCCGGCAAGCCTCCACGCGCCACGCCGCGAAACGAGGAGCCGTCAGGCTCCTCGAATCCACCGCCGCCATCCGCCACGCCACCAAAGGACCAGACCGAATGAGTCGATTCCGCGTCGCCGTTCACATCGCTCCACGTCGCGGTCTCCTCGATCCGCAAGGCAAGGCCGTTACAGATGCGTTGCGCACTCTCGGATTTGCCTCCGTACAGGATGTTCACGTCGGACGACACCTTGTGGTTGAGATGGATGCGGCGGACCCCGCCGCGGCCGAACGAACAACGCGCGACATGTGCAACAAGCTCCTCGCCAATCCTGTCATCGAAGACTTCGAAATCGCGAGCGTGAGCACATTATGAAATTCGGCATCGTCACATTCCCCGGCTCCAACTGCGATTACGACACCTATCATGCCGTCGTCGACGCTTTGGGAGAGGAGGCCACGTATCTCTGGCACAAGGAGCACGACCTTCGCGGCAGCGACGTCGTCATCCTTCCGGGTGGATTCAGTTACGGCGACTATCTCCGTGCGGGTGCGATAGCCCGTTTCAGTCCGATCATGCGGGAAGTCGCCGCCCATGCGGAGCGCGGCGCGCCCGTCCTTGCGATTTGCAACGGTTTTCAAATCGCTTGTGAGGCGGGAATGCTCCCGGGAGCTCTACTTCGCAACGCGAGCCTTCGGTTTGTCTGCGAAGCTGTCCGTCTGCGTGTCGAGAATGCTGACACCCAATTCACGAATCGGTACGATCGGGGCCAACTGGTCACCGTACCCATCGCGCACGGTGACGGTCGCTACACCGCCGACGACGAGACTTTGGCTCGAATCGAAGGGGAGGGTCGAGTCGTCTTTCGTTACGTGGGCGGACCCGGCGACGCGGACGAGTGGTGGAGTCCGAATGGATCGATGAACGCAATCGCGGGCATCGTGAACGCAGCCGGCAACGTCCTCGGGATGATGCCTCACCCCGAGCGCGCGGTCGACGATCTCCTCGGCTCCAGCGACGGGATGGGCATCTTCGAGTCCATTCTTTCGCGCGTCGCCGCGTAATCCGGAGGTTCCATGTTGCGTGTCCGTCTCGCTCTCGCGCTGCTCTGCGCCGTCGCGGCGCCGCTCGCAGCGCAAGCACCCAGATCGATCGATCCCGGCATGTCGCAGGCAAAGGTCGTCGAGCGCCTCGGCGAGCCCGACGCGTCACGAGTTTCCGGCGACTTCAGGTACCTGTTCTACCACAACAGCTGCATCAGAACGTGTGGCATGGACGACGTCGTGATCCTGCAGAAGGACTCGGTGGTTGACGCGATGTTTCGCTCCGCGGACCGCGCCTACACCGGGAAAAGCAGCTCGCCGCGCGCCATTTCGGCCGACGTCGCTGCTCGTACTCGACCTGGTTCACGCGATGTACCTTCCGGAGAGGTCGTGCAGGCGGGCAGCGTTAAGCCGGATTCGGCGCCGAACGCGGATTCAACGCCGAAGTCCGCTGCGAAGCCGACGCCAACGCACACAACACCGAAAAAAACCAACGCAGACACGACGCGCCACGATACTATCACTGGGACGCTTCGCATTCCCGTGAAGCCGTCGGTTCGCTCGTCGGCCAAGCCTGATTCGACGCGTCCGGATTCGGTTGCCAAGAGGCCGCCGCATGTAGACTGAGGTCGTATCGAACGCGTAGGAGGATCATGCATCGCCACACAGAAGAACATCCAACTCGAAACGAAGACGAGTATTTTGCGCGCGAGAATGCCCAGCTGATCAAGGAAATGCGCACACTGCTCGACGAACAGCGCCGCGAGATCGCGCGGCGCGAGCACTTCATGAAGTGTCCGCGGTGTGGCGGCGATTTGCAGGAGCGCGACTTTCAGGACGTGAAGGTCGACGTGTGTCCGGAGTGTCATGGCCTCTGGCTCGATCAGGGCGAGATCGGGCTCATACGGCACATCCATGAATCACGCGGTCCAGTGAGCCGCCTCATGAGCGACATTCTCGAGATCTTCCATCATCCCAAGACAGGTGACGCCACTTCCTCGCCCCGGTGATCCGACGATCACGCCGGCGCTCATCGCCGAGCATGGTCTGACAATCGAGGAATACCAGCGCGTCGAGCAGATGCTCGGACGGGCGCCGACCTTCACCGAGTTGGGCGTCGTCAGCGCACTCTGGAGCGAGCACTGCTCCTACAAGCACTCGCGTCCCCTCTTGCGGCGCCTTCCGACCAAGGCGCCGTACGTCTTGCAGGGACCCGGAGAGAATGCTGGTGTCATCGCCATCGGCGATGGTCTCGCCGTCGCGTTTAAGATCGAGTCGCACAATCACCCGTCCGCGGTCGAGCCCTATCAGGGCGCCGCGACCGGTGTGGGTGGCATCCTGCGCGACGTGTTCACCATGGGCGCGCGTCCGATTGCTTTGCTCAACTCATTGCGTTTCGGATCGCTCGATTCACCGCGCGTGAGGTATCTGTTTGCAGGAGTAGTAAAGGGCATCGGCGATTACGGTAACTGCGTCGGCGTTCCAACGGTCGGCGGCGAAGTCGCGTTCGATGAAGCGTATGAGGGCAATCCCCTCGTCAACGCGATGTGCGTCGGCGTTCTGCACGAAAAGGACTTGATTCGCGCCGTGGCGCAGGGTGTCGGCAACCCGATCATCGCCGTTGGAGCCCGCACGGGACGCGACGGCATTCACGGCGCTTCCTTCGCCTCCGCCGACTTGTCCGAGGAAAATGAAGCAAAGCGCCCGCAAGTGCAGGTCGGCGACCCATTCACGGAGAAGCTGTTGCTCGAGGCGAGTCTCGAGCTGATTCACAGCGGCGCGATCGTCGCCATCCAGGACATGGGCGCGGCTGGCCTTACGTCTTCATCCGCCGAGATGGCGGCGCGCGGCGATGTCGGCATCACGATCGACGTCACCAAGGTGCCGCTGCGCGAGCGCGGCATGACGCCGTACGAGATCCTGCTCAGCGAATCGCAGGAGCGCATGCTCGTCGTCGCTCGCAAAGGACGCGAGCGCGAAGTTGCCGCGATCCTCGAGAAGTGGGACCTAACGGCGTCGGTCATTGGCGAGGTGATTGCCGAACCCGTATATCGCGTCACGGAAGGCGACCGAGTCGTGGCGGAGTTTCCCGGCACGAAGCTCATTACCGATTGCCCGACCTACACGCCGGATGCGCGCGAGGACCCGACCATTACCGCATTGCGCGCCCGTGACGTCGGCTCCATTCCCGAGCGCCGGGAAGAGGCCGATCCTCTCTGGACACTTGAGCAAGTTATCACGTCGCCGACGATCGCCAGCAAGATGTGGGTCTACCGGCAGTATGATCACACGGTTCGGACGAACACGGTCATCGGCCCGGGTGGCGACGCGGCCGTCGTCCGCATTCGCGACACCCGCCGCGCGCTCGCGCTGAAGACGGACGGCAACGGACGCTACTGCTACCTCGACGCGCGCATCGGCGCGCGCATCGCCGTCGCCGAGGCGGCGCGGAATGTTGCCTGCACGGGCGCGCGGCCGCTCGCGATTACGAATAATCTGAACTTCGGCAATCCCCGCCGGCCTGAGGTGTACTTCCAGCTCCGCGAGGCCACGGCCGGCATGGCGGAGGCCTGCGAGCAGCTAGGCACGCCCGTCACCGGCGGCAACGTGTCCCTCTATAACGAGAGTCCCGCGAGCGCGGTCTACCCTACGCCGGTGATCGGCATGGTCGGTCTGATCGACGACCTCGATAGCATCACCCGCTCGCATTTCTCCACCGAAGGCGACACGATCGTCCTCCTTGGGACGCCGACGGCGGAGCTTGGCGGCTCCGAGTATCTCGCGCGCGTGCACCATCTGGTCGCCGGTGCGCCGCCAAACTGCGACCTGAAGGGCGAACGCGATCTGATCGAGGCGGTGCTCGCCTCCATCGAGGCTGGAGTCGTGCGCTCGGCGCACGACTCCAGCGACGGCGGGCTCGCCGTTGCACTCGCCGAGTGCTGCATCATCGATCGTGGACGGCCGTTGGGGGCTCGCATCGATCTGTCGTCATTCGCGGCGTTGCCCATGCGCGCGCTGCTCTTCGGCGAGGCGCAGGCTCGCATCATCATCTCGACGCCCGATCCGACCGCGTTGCGCGAGGTCGCAACGCGCCACGGCGTGACGAGCACGACGATCGGCACTGTCGCGTCGGCCGATGATCCGCTCGAGATTCGCGTTGGCGATCGCACGCTCACGGCGTCGCTGCCGTGGCTCGACCGACTATACTTCGAAACGATCCCGGACATCATGACGAAATCGGCCGCTGCGGTTGTCACCGCGGCTACGGAGAGTCCCGTCTAGCGCATGTGTGGCATCTTCGGCGTTCACGGTCATCCCGACGCGGTTCGGCTCACGCAGCTCGGCCTGTACTCGCTGCAACATCGCGGGCAGGAGTCCGCGGGCGTCGTTTCGATCAACGAGAAGGGTGACGCGCGCGCTGTTCGGTCCATGGGTACGATGTCCGACGCGATGACGGAGGAGCTCGATCGCGTTCCAGGCGTCACCGCAATCGGTCACACACGCTACAGCACCACTGGATCGTCGTCGATCGAGAACGCGCAGCCCGTCCTTGCCCGCACGAAGGGCGGTTTCGTCGCGCTCGCGCATAACGGCAACCTGACGAACGCGGCCGAGTTGCGCATGGAGCTCGAAGATCGCGGCTCCATCTTCTCGTCGACCATGGACTCCGAGGTGATTGTGCATCGCCTCGCTCGCTCCAACGCCGACAGCCCCGATGATCGTCTTGCCGAGGCACTCTGCGAGGTAGAAGGCGCATTTTCGCTGATCGTCACGATCGGTGACACGCTGCTCGCGGCGCGCGATCCGCGAGGATGGCGTCCACTCGTTTTCGGCCGCCTCGGAAACGCACCCGTATTCGCCTCGGAGACCTGCGCGCTCGACATCGTTGGCGCAACCTATGAGCGCGAGGTCCAACCGGGAGAGATCATCGCTGTCGATGCGGGCGGTGTGCGATCCAGCTTTCCGCTGCCGCGCCGCGAGCTGAAGCGCTGCGTCTTCGAGTATGTATACTTCGCGCGACCCGACAGCCGCGTTTTTGGCGGCTCGGTGGATCGCGCTCGGCGCGCACTCGGCAAGCGTCTAGCGCGCGAACATCCGGCGCCAGACGCCGAATTGGTGTTCAGCGTGCCTGATTCGTCAAACTCGGCGGCGCTCGGCTTCGCGGAGGAAAGCGGGCTGCCTTACGAGCTCGCGTTGATTCGCAATCACTACATTGGCCGCACGTTCATTCAGCCGACGCAAGCTGGCCGCGACGCGAAAGTGAAGGTCAAGTATAATCCGGTGCGCGAGGTGCTCGAGGGGAAGAAAGTCGTTATGGTTGACGACTCGATCGTGCGGGGAACAACCACACGCGGTCTCGTCGCACTCGTACGCGGCGCGGGTGCGCGCGAGGTGCATATGCGAGTGAGCTCGCCTCCAGTCACGGGGCCCTGTTACTACGGAATCGATACACCGAGTCGAGAGGAGCTCATCGCCGCACGTCTCTCGCCCGAGGAGATCGCTCGCGACCTTGGCGTGGATTCGTTAGGTTATCTGTCCCTCGAAGGCATGCTCGAATCGGTACCCGGAGGTCCGCACGGCTTTTGCCACGCCTGTTTCTCCGGAGATTATCCCACCGCCCCGCCGACTGACCCGGACAAACTGCGATTCGGGTGCGGCTGCTAAGTAACGGGGCGCGTCGCACGCCCTAACTCGCGATTACATGAGCGTTCCCACGTCCGAGCTGGCGAAAAGCGCGGGTGGCACGGCGTCAGCGGCGCCGCCGATGCACAAGTACGTGTATTTCTTCGGCGGCGGACAGGCCGAAGGCACGAAAGACATGAAGAGAATCCTCGGCGGTAAGGGCGCAAACCTCGCTGAGATGACCAACCTCGGTGTGCCCGTCCCGCCGGGCTTTACGATCGCCTGCAGCTGCTGCATCGACTTCTTGCGCGACGGCAAGATGCCGGCGAGCCTCGAGCAAGAGGTGGCGCTGAATCTCCGACGCCTCGAAGAGGCCGCGGGAAAACGATTCGGCGACGCGCGCGATCCACTCCTCGTCTCGGTGCGCTCGGGTGCGCCCGTCTCCATGCCCGGCATGATGGAGACAATTCTCAACCTCGGCCTGAACAATCTCAGCGTACAAGGGCTGGCCCAGCAGAGCGGCAATGCGCGGTTTGCATTTGATTCGTTCCGCCGCTTCATACAGATGTACGCTGACGTGGTGCTGCATGTGCCTTTCGCGCAGTTTGAGCAACTTCTAAAGGCGAAACGCCTCACCGCCGGCGTCACTACGGACGCCGAGTTGAGCGAAGGCGCGCTGCGGAATCTCGTCGAGGAGTACAAAGCGCTCGTTCGGAACGTCACCGGGAAGGAATTCCCGATGGATCCGACGACGCAACTCTGGGGCGCCATCGAAGCGGTGTGGCGCTCCTGGACCCTCAAGAAGGCCGTCGATTATCGAAAGGTGAACGCCATCGGCGACGACCTCGGCACCGCGGTCAACGTCGTTGCGATGGTGTTCGGCAACATGGGCGACGACTCGGGCACGGGCGTCGCGTTCACACGCAATCCTTCCACGGGTGAGCGCACGTTCTACGGCGAGTTTCTCGTCAATGCACAAGGTGAAGACGTCGTCTCCGGCATTCGCACGCCACTCTCCATCGCCGAGATGGCGACGAAGCTTCCAGGCGCCTACCAGGAGCTGCTCGCCACGCAGCATCGCCTCGAGCAGCACTACCGGGACATGCAAGACATCGAGTTCACCGTCGAGCGTGGCTCGCTTTATCTATTGCAAACGCGGACAGGAAAACGCACCGCCACCGCGGCTGTGTTAGTGGCGACGGACATGGTCGATGAGGAGCTGATTGATTCGCGAACCGCCGTAATGCGTGTTCCGCCAGATCAACTCAGTCAGCTTCTCCATCCGGTGATCGACACGAGCGTGCGCGCGACTCCGATCGCGGAGGGGTTGCCGGCGAGTCCCGGTGCGGCGAGTGGCATCGCCGTCTTCGATCCCGATGTGGCTGAGCAGCGTGCGAGCGACGGTACCAACGTCATCCTCGTGCGCGATGAGACGACCCCCGAGGACTTTCACGGCATCGTCGCGGCGAAGGCGGTGCTCACGGCGCGTGGCGGCATGACGAGCCACGCCGCCGTCGTTGCCCGCGGCATGGGCAAGTGCGCGGTCGTCGGCGCCAAGGACATGCATGTCGACCTCGAGAAGCGAGAGTTCACCGTCGGTGACCTAACGATTTCCGAGGGCGATTACATCACGGTGGACGGCGCAAGCGGAAAAGTCTACAAGGGCGACCTACCGACTACGCCGAGCGAGGTCGTGCAGGTGATTCGCGGTATGCGGCCGGCGCAGAACGCGCCCACGTACACCGCTTTTGCGCGGTTGCTCGGCTGGGCCGACGACGTGCGTCGGCTCAAGGTGCGCGCGAATGCAGACACACCCGCCGACGCGCGCATCGCGCGCGGCTTCGGGGCCGAAGGGATTGGGCTCTGCCGCACCGAGCACATGTTCTTCGAGGGCGACCGCATCACGGCGATGCGCGAAATGATCGTCGCGCGCGATCTGACCGGGCGACGTCGCGCATTGGCCAAACTGTTGCCCATGCAACGAAGCGACTTCGAAGGGATCTTCGAGGCGATGCACGGGTTACCAGTTACGATCCGGCTCCTCGATCCACCGCTTCATGAGTTCCTCCCCCACGGCGGTGAAGAGAGCAAACTGCTAGCGCGAACGCTTGGCATCCCGCGCGCGGAGTTGCAGCACATTGTCGAATCCCTGCGTGAAACAAACCCCATGCTCGGCCACCGTGGCTGCCGTCTCGGCATCACGTACCCCGAGATTACCGAGATGCAGGGGCGAGCGATTTTCGAGGCTGCCGTTCGAGCGAAACGTCGTGGGATCGACGTTCGTCCCGAGATCATGATCCCGCTCGTCGCGACCGTGAAGGAGTTCGATCATCAGCGCGGCGTGCTGGAAGAGGCCGCCAAGCACGTGCTCGGCGGCATGGGAGAAGAGGTTCCCTACACGATCGGCACGATGATCGAGCTCCCTCGCGCTGCGCTCACAGCGGATGAGATCGCGAAGACCGCCGAGTTTTTTTCCTTTGGCACCAATGATTTAACGCAAACCACATTCGGTCTCAGCCGGGACGATGCCGGTCGGTTCCTTCCGAATTACGTCGAACGTGGTATAATTCCCGACGATCCGTTTCAAGTGCTGGATCAGAATGGTGTTGGGAAGCTGATTGGCATCGCCGTAACTGCCGGTCGGAGCGTCCGCCCTCAGTTGAAGGTTGGCATCTGCGGTGAACATGGCGGTGAGCCGCGCTCCGTAAAGTTTTGCCACTCGATCGGCTTGGACTACGTCTCCTGCTCTCCCTACCGCGTTCCCATCGCCCGTCTCGCCGCAGCCCATGCCGCTCTTGAATCTGGCCCTACGGAATCCTCGCGCTCTTAGACATCCCTCTCTCCCTGAGCTACCACACCTTCCGGTGGTTCGGGACGACCGCTCACTCCGCATTGCGCTGGTGACGGAGTACTACTATCCGCACCTCGGGGGTGTCTGCGAGCACGTGCATTTCTTCGCTCGCGAGGCCCGTCGTCGCGGACATCACGTCGACGTCATCACGTCGCACATCAAGGGCGCGCAGGAACAACCAAACGTCATTCGGCTTGGCAGAAGTCAGCCGGTCTACTGCAATGGATCGCAGGCGCGCATAACCGTTGGGCTCGGACTGCGGCGTCAAATGCGCCATGTGCTTCGGCGGGGACGTTACGATGTCGTGCACGTCCATTCGCCGCTTACGCCCGTACTTCCGCTGCTCGCCATCGAGGAAGCGGAGTGTCCGGTTATCGGCACCTTCCATACGTACTTCGACAAGTCGCTCGGCTATACGCTCGGCAGACGCTACTTCCAGAAGCGTTTGGACATGCTCAGTAGCGCGATCGCGGTATCGCCGAGCACGACCGTCGCGCTCGATCGCTACTTCGATGCGGACTGGAAGATCATTCCAAACGGAATCGACACTGACGTCTTCAACCCGCTCGCGCCGGCGCCGCGAGGGTTTCCTCGTGACGTTCCAACGATTCTCTTCCTCGGGCGCTTCGATCCGCGGAACGGCCTTTCTACACTTATCGAGTCATTTCAACGAGTGAAAGGCCGATCGCGGCGTGCAAAGCTCATCGTTGTCGGAGACGGTCCGCTTCGCGATCACTACTATCGCCTCGCGGGCGGCGACCCTGACATCTTGTTCGTCGGCGCGGTGCTCGAGGGACGCCCGAGCTACTACGCGCACAGCACCGTCTACGCGTGCCCGACCACAAAGGCGTCGTTCGGAATCACGTTACTCGAGTCGATGGCGTGCGAGACGCCGGTCGTTTGCTCCGACATTCTCGGATTCCGTGACGTCGTCGTCCACGAACGCGAAGCGCTGATGGTACCCTGCGGCGACAATCGCGCCTTGGCGGACTCGCTGGTCCGCATTCTCGATGATCCGGGCTTAGGCATGCAGCTCGGCTCTACCGGCCGACAAAACTCGCTAACGTATTCATGGCCTCGCGTGACGTCGCAGGTGCTCGATGTCTATCGTTCAGTGCTCGGGCACGTGGCTGAAGAAGTCGCATGATCGTTGCGCCCGCGATTGGCGCTGCCGTCCTCGGCGCCCTCGCGCACGGTGCACTGTATCCAAATAGTCCGCTCTTCGGCCATGTCATTGCGCACATTGGCACTGACCAACCGGCGCTCGCTCTCACGTTCGATGACGGGCCCAACCCCGAAGCCACTCCGGCCATTCTGGATGCGCTGGGCGCGCGCGGCGTGAAGGCCTCCTTTTTTGTTCTGGGTCGTCACGCGCAGCGCTGGCCCGAGCTGGTGCGACGCATCGCCGACGAAGGCCATTCGGTCTGCAATCACGGATTTCATCACCGCAAGCTTCACCTCAAGTCGCCGTCGTATGTGCGGAACGACTTGGAGCTCGGGACCCGAGCCATCTCCGACGCCTCCGGCGTACGGCCGCGATTCTTTCGCGCACCGCACGGATTTCGGAGCCCCTGGGTAACAACGATCGCAAGATCTCTCGGTCAGCGCACGGTTGGCTGGTCGCGTGGCGTGTGGGATACCGCGCGCCCCGGGGTGGATGTTATCGCTGATCGGACCGTTCGCGCGGCGAAGCGGGGCGCCATTCTGCTCCTGCATGACGGGGATGGGTACGATCCTTTGGGGGACCGGACTCAAACGGCACGCGCGGTGCCTCTCATTGCCGATCGAATTCGCGAAGCAGGACTGGAATTCGTCACCCTCGACTCGGCCGCATGAAACGACATCTGACGCGCGTGGTGCGGTTGTGCTTCACCGGAATCATCCTGGTGATGCTCGTCGTCTTCGCGACGAAGGTGAATTGGCATTCGACGTGGGCGGCGATTCAGGATTCGTCAATCTCGATTCTGTTGCTCGCGGCGGCGGTCAACTTGTTTTCGCTCGGCTTGAAGGGCGTTCGGTGGTGGATCTTTCTCCGCCCAATCGGCGCCTCGTCGTTGTTCCTGGCACTGCGCGCGACGTTTGCGGGCGCTGGCCTGAACAACGTCCTCGTCGCCAACAGCGGCGAGGCCGCACGGGTGATCTTCGTCTCGCGCGCCGCGCACATCACGAGCGCGAAGGTGCTCGCGACGCTCGCACTCGAGCGGCTCTTCGAGTTGATCGGGTACGTAGTGATGCTCGCCCTCGCCGTTTCGTTCTTGCCGCTGCCTCCGGTGCTCGAGCGAACGAGACCATTCGCCTGGTTTGCCCTCGCGCTGATTGCGGGCTTTCTCATCTATCTCGTTCGGCGGCCGGAGAGCCCCGATCAAATTATTGCGTCGACTGAGATAGGCTGGCGCGCGAAGACACGGCAGTACGGCCGTCGCTTCATGCAAGCGTTGGCGGGGATCTCGACAGGACCGCGCTTTGGCGCCGCACTAGCGCTGTCGGTGGCCATCTGGGCACTTCAACTCGCGACTTATGCGCTAACTGCCGAGGCCGCGCATTTTCCCATACCCCTCGTCGGCACGGTCGCGGCGATCCTCGCGGTTAATATCGGCTTTGCGATCCGCGCGACTCCGGGCAACGTCGGTGTCTTCCAGATGCTATATGCGGCCACGACGACGGCATTTGGTCTGGATGAGAATCAGGCGATCGCCGTGGCGTTCTTGATTCAGACGCAACAAATATTGCCGGTGACGCTTCTCGGAATCGCACTCGCGCCCGAGTTCATCTTCCAGAAGCGGCGCAAGGCGGCGCG